>NZ_LWFI01001543.1:0-22901 GCF_001635735.1 Oleiphilus sp. HI0067 | reverse complement strand
ATGGGAGAAGCAATAAACGCAGCAGGATCCTCATAAGATGGTGGATAAGGAGCAAAGTCATTGATCACAACATAATCTTGCTCCGTTGCTTGAACCGCTTACGTAAAAACGCGTGCGATACCACTGTTGGCATAAGGTCCGTCAAATAAAGATGTTCAGTAATCCAGTTCTTTAAAAACGGAATAAACGATATCACCGGTATCTGGCGTGACTAAGAAGATATCGAAATACTCAAAACGCTGCAGAAAATCGCGAATAGGCGGGTGATAGATCTTGTGCAACTTACTGTAGAGCGTATTGTTATCGAGCTGAATCAGGGCATCTTTGGCCCCTAAAGGTTCAGTGTTGTTTGCAATGAAATCGTATTGTAGAGAAATAGAGTCTGCATCTAAGCCTTGCATTAAGGCTGCTGAATTGACCTTTTGACCGTTATTACGTTCAGCGTACTCACCACCGAAGGATTGCTCATAATATTGCTGCAATTTTTCTTTTTGCTGAACGACATTGTCACCCGTTCGCTGCGATAAATAATCATCAAACCCCCGCTTGAACTCTCTCATTGCATTCACGATCATCCGATCTTTCGAGAAGCTCAATACTTGATCCTGAATCGTTTGAAAATATCGCTCTATTTGGGATTTCTTAGACTCTCTCACTGCAGTGAGTTGAGCCTTTGAAAGCTCATGAATGGCCGACTTTCCGTCCGAATAACTGCTATATGCAATATAGGCACTGAGACAAAAAGCGGGAATGATGGCTAGTAAAATGCCAATACTTAAAAACTTAGAACGCAAACGCACAATGACAATCCTGCTGTGATTTGCATGGGAGTTATAGTCAAGAACACTGCGCTAAACAAAAAAGAGAAGACTGATCGCTATTCTAAAAATTTCAGGCAAAAAAAAGCGGCCAGTCCCCGGGCCGCCATAATCTTCCATGAAAAAAGTTCCTTTCATTCAAAACCTTCTCTCGAAAGGCCTGACAATTTCCAGCTAGTCGCACTGTGCTGTTTAACTGTCAAAGGAAACGTAGCAGAATGCTTGCCAACTCTAGAAAGTTTAAAAAATCAATTTATAAACAACAACTTAAGGGGATAACAAAAATAGAGTAGAATGCGTTGCAGTAGATAATGCCCAACAAGTGATCAAGGCGCACCAGCTTGAAACACACATAAGACTGTTCTCTCACTACTTTCACATGAAACGCAAACCTCGAAGTAGAGAACACTATAAAGTTAATCCCAGCTCTAATTTTCAGGTAAAAAAAAGCCAGTACATTTCTGTACTGGCTTTTCGTATTAGACTCACCTCAAATGAATGAAGCGTCTTAACGCTTATTTGAACTCATCAAAAATTGCATTCAAGGTCTCACTTGGGCGCATCGCTTTTGAAGCCAATTCGAAGTCAGGGTTGTAGTAACCGCCAATCTCGATTTCTTGACCCTGAACATCAAGTAGTTCTTGCACAATCTTGGCTTCGTCTGCGCGAAGCTGCTCTGCGAGCTTAGTGAATTTCGCTTTCAACTCAGCGTCATCGTCTTGCGCTGCCAAGGCTTCTGCCCAGTACAGAGCAAGATAGAAATGACTGCCACGGTTATCGATCTCACCCGCCTTACGAGAAGGTGATTTGTTCTCATCAAGGAAGACTTCAGTCGCTTTATCAAGCGTACTTGCAAGCACTTTCGCGCGAGGGTTATCCGTTTTGTCACTCAAATCTTCGAGTGATACCGCAATCGCTAAAAACTCACCTAACGAATCCCAACGCAAATGGTTTTCTTCATTGAATTGCTGAACGTGCTTCGGCGCAGAACCACCAGCACCTGTTTCAAACAAACCCCCACCAGCCATCAATGGCACGATAGAGAGCATTTTTGCACTTGTACCTAATTCAAGAATTGGGAACAAATCCGTTAGATAATCACGTAATACGTTACCAGTCACTGAGATCGTGTCTTTACCGCGAATCAGACGCTCCATGGTTAAGCGAATCGCTTGGTCTGGCGAAAGGATACGGATGTCGAGACCTTCAGTATCATGTTCCTTCAGGTACATTTCGACTTTAGAGATCATCGATGCATCATGTGGACGCTCTGGGTCTAACCAGAATACTGCAGGCATACCGCTAGCACGTGCACGAGTAACGGCTAATTTCACCCAATCTTGGATTGGAAGATCTTTTGTCTGGCACATACGCCAAATATCACCCTTCTCAACATCGTGAGAAAGCAAGACATTGCCCGCATCATCAATAACACGAATAGTTCCATCTGCTTCAAGCTCAAATGTCTTATCGTGCGAACCATATTCTTCTGCTTTTTGAGCCATCAAACCAACGTTTGGAACCGTGCCCATAGTCACTGGATCAAAGTTATCGTGATGCTTACAGAAGTTGATAATTTCTTGGTAAATAGTCGCGTAGGTACTCTCTGGAATCACCGCTTTGGTATCTTTTAACTTACCATCGGTGCCCCACATCTTACCGCCGATACGGATCATTGCGGGCATAGAAGCATCAACGATCACGTCGCTAGGAACGTGTAAGTTTGAAATACCCTTGTCTGAATCAACCATAGCGAGTTCAGGACGATCTTCGTAACACTTACGAATATCTTCTTCAATTTCAGAACGCTGCGAATATGGAAGAGACTGAATTTTCTGGTGAACATTGCTTAAACCATTGTTCGCGTTCACACCGAGCTTTTCAAAGGTTTCTGCGTGCTTTTCAAAGACTTCTTTAAAATATACTTTTACAGCATGGCCAAAGACGATCGGGTGAGAGACTTTCATCATGGTCGCTTTTACGTGCAACGAGAACAAAATGTTAGCGCGTTTCGCACCTTCCATTTCGGCTTCGAAGAAATCGCATAGCGCTCTCACACTCATAAACATGCCATCGATGACTTCGCCGTCAAGCAGCGCTAGATTCTCTTTGAGATTTTTCTTTTGACCATCTTTGGTTTCAAGCTCAATGCGAACATTACAAGCTTTATCAATAATCGTAGACTTCTCGTTATGGTAAAAGTCGTTATCCCACATGTGCGCTACGTGCGTGCGTGACGCCTGGCTCCACTTACCCATTGAGTGAGGATTTTTGCGTGCATACGCTTTAACCGCTTTTGGCGCTCTTCGATCAGAGTTCCCCTCACGTAATACAGGGTTTACCGCGCTTCCAAGCACTTTTGCATAACGTGCTTGAATGTCATTTTCTTCATCAGAACTTGGTTCGTCTGGGTATGCAGGTAAATCAAAACCTTGAGATTGAAGCTCCGCAATAGCTGCTTTTAGCTGAGGAATAGACGCGCTCACATTTGGAAGCTTAATGATGTTTGCTTCTTTCTTAAGTGTTAGTTCGCCCAACTCTTTCAACGCATCTGGAACGCGTTGCTCTTCTTTTAAGTTCTCTGGGAAAGCTGCAAGGATTCGAGCAGCAAGTGAGATATCACTTGATTCGACACTGACATCTGCAGCAGAAGTAAAGGCATTTAGAATAGGTAGGAGCGAGTAGGTAGCAAGCGCCGGCGCTTCATCGGTTTTGGTATAGATAATTTTATTAGACATGCATTCCCCAAATTGTATCGGTAGAAAAAACCAGTTCAGGCATCGGACAACTTTTGATCGTCGCGCCCTTAGGCAAAAATTGACCGCGTATTCTACAGAAATATATTGAAAATAACTATCAATTCACACATAGCGTACAAAATTTAGGCCACTAGTGTAGTTCAAGTTTTTTGCATTTTGATGAAAATAAGCAAGATAAAAAGCTGCTTTTAACTTAGTGATAAGAAGATATCGCTTTATATAGTACCTAGCGCGCTAGGTTGCTTTGCATTTAAGGCATAACACAAGCCAAGACCTATTATTTGAAGGCGCCTTCTTCAATCAACAGATTTAAAAGTCCGGCTGCTGAGGCTTCAAGCGCCCGAATTTCGTCACGCTTAGTCACCGTCTTGCGATAATTATCAATTTCACCAACACCGGCGTAAATTCTCACCCAGCCGGTATTCGAGATAAATTCACCGATCGCGGTACTATCGTCGACATACTCTGTGTAGAGTCCGGCTGTAATCACAATACAATGCGCACCTTTCGCTGGAACAATCCCCAACGTTAGCACTGAAGTAGAGTAGGTAAAGTTGTCGCGAAAGGATTCCATGCCATGAACACATGCTCCGCCGTCCGGCAATGCTTGCTGGATATCGAGAACAAAATCCGCCTCGTCTTCGTCCACCAAGTTGAAGCCATAATAACGAACCACGTCTTGAATCAGATTCAACACTTCAGCGCTTCGATGATGCAATTCAAATAGACGACCACTGTCTTGCAAAGCCGTTTGGATCTCCGCCCCAGTGACAGCTATATTGATGTAGGACAAATCAGAACGGTCAACCTCTTTCATGACATCATGAACATTTGAGGTCGTTGTAGAGCATCCAGAAATAACGGTAAGACTCAAAATAAAAAGAAGCTGAAGTAAACGAGTAATGTTAGACATGTTGAGTCGCACTTAGAGTAACAGAAACAGAATCAGCAAAACGCAAGGCATGTGGCTTTTCGACCTTTACCTGAGCTATTTGTACATTCGCGTGAGCCATAATGATATCAAGAATATCTGAACATAGCTTTTCGAGAAGTTTGAAATGTCCCTTTTCGACAAGATTAATCACGGCTTTGGTAATGACTTTATAATCTAACGCGTCATGATGGTCATCACTATAACAGGCCGTATGCGCGGGATAATCAATCCAAAGATTAATCACCACATCTTGTTGCTTTATGAGCTCTTCTTGATTGAAACCGATAAAGGTTCGGAGCCGTAAATTCTCAACGTGAATACGTGCTAACTGAAGTGCCACAAAGGTCTCGTTTTTCATTATTAAAGGCACAACTTAACACCAATAAAAGGAAAGACCAATTGGATTAGTTGACCATTTGCGTCAGACTAGACCGCTTTCGTATCACGCACTCTTCCCTTAATACAATAAACTAGCTCTAGGATAACAATGAATCGTTCTGTACTTATTGCACTTGGCCTCAGCATCGCAGTTCTAGGTTGGCTTTTTTCTGGCTCATCGAATCAGCCAGCTACGCAAGTTAATGAATTCGCATCTGAAGAACAAACAACACCAAAAGAATTATTTAAAGTCACGGTTCGTCCAATGGTTGCCGAAACTGTTGCCGATATTATTACCCTACAAGGCGACATCGAACCGGCTCGTGCGATCACTGTGAAAGCTGAAACTCATGGCAGCATTACCAACATTGGCGTCGAGAGCGGAACGCGTGTTCAGCAAAATCAAGTCATGCTCAATATCGACATTTCAGATCGACAAGCGCGCCTCGAACAAGCCCAAGCAGAACTAAAGCTACGTGAAGCAGAGCTAAAAGCAGCGCAACAGTTAAAACAACGAAAACTCGTTTCAGGAAATCAACTCGAACAAGCCTTAGCAAATCTTGCAGCAGCCAAATCATCGGTAGAGCAAATAACCGTTGAACTTGGCCATACGCGCATTCGCGCGGCATTTGAGGGCATCGCTAACTATCGCCATGTGGAGTTAGGTGATTATGTTCAAGCCGGCGACCCACTCATCGACTTGATTGACGACCAGCATATTAAAATCATAGCGCGTGTACCTCAACAACATGTTTCCAAGATTAAGCTTGGACAAACTGTCAACGCTGACCTTTTAGACGGAACAACAATTGAAGGGCAACTTTCATACATCTCAAGCCAAGCGGACCCAGCAACACGAACATTTAGAATCGAAGCGACTGCACAGTCAAAGAGCAACCCTCGTCTTGGCCAAAGTGCGCGCGTTCGACTACAGCTCGGAGACATTCTTGCGCACAAAGTCTCATCATCAATTTTGAGCTTAGCTGCTGATGGCAGCATTTATGTAAATGCTGTTGATGAGAGCAATCAAGTAGTTCGCTATGTGGTTGAGATTATCAAAAATGATAGCGATGGCGTTTGGTTATCAGGCCTACCAGAAAACCTTAATCTAATCGTTGTCGGACAGGCTTTTGTTGCAAAGGGACAAACGGTCGATATCGCTATTGAAGGACAAATCGAAACCAATGTCGACGCAGACACTGAGGTCGATGCATGATCGCAAAAACCGATTTAAGCGCTGCTAGCTCTCAGGGCGAGCATAAATCTCATGTCGTCGACTGGGCGATTCGTCGTCAACGTGCCGCACTGCTAATTTTGTTCTTCCTGCTCATCGCAGGTATCGCCTCTTACAACTCAATACCTAAAGAGTCTGAGCCAGATATCCCTATTCCATGGATCTACGTATCCATGACCTATGAAGGCATTTCTCCCGAAGATGCAGAGCGATTGCTCGTGCGTCCGATGGAGAAAGAGCTCAAATCAATAGAGGGCGTAAAAGAAATGACCTCTATCGCTGGCGAAGGACACGCTTCTGTCACGCTAGAGTTCGATGCTGGATTTGATGGCGATGCAGCACTAGATGATGTGCGAGAAAAGGTCGATCGAGCTAAATCTAAGCTCCCCGAAGGTAGTGATGAGCCGACAGTAAACGAAATTAACGTCGCACTCTTCCCCGTCATGAGCATTAGTTTAGGGGGCGCGTTACCCGAACGAAACTTGCTTGCAATTGCCCGTGACTTGCGTGACGACATTGAAGCCTTAGGTGGTGTGTTAGAAGTCGATATCGCCGGTGAGCGCGAAGAATTGCTAGAAGTTATTGTCGACCCCCTCATTCTTGAAACTTACAGTATCGATTTTGAAAGCGTGCTGAACGTTGTTTCTCGAAATAATCGTCTTGTCGCGGCAGGCGCCATTGATAATGGTGCTGGACGCCAAGTAATGAAAGTCTCGGGCGTCATCGAAGATCTCGATGACATAATGTCGATGCCCATTAAAGTTGAAGCCGGCACCGTTGTGCCATTCCGCGATGTCGCAAGCATCAAAAGAACCTTCAAAGACCCTAACGGTTTCGCCAGAGTAAATGGTAAGCAAGCACTCACTCTTGAGGTTAAAAAACGCCTCGGCGCAAACATTATTGCTGTTACCGAAGAGATAAAAGCCATTATTGCCGAGAAGGAACAATACTGGCCCGAAACGCTCGAGTACAACGTCATTCTTGACAAGTCTAAAGATATCATCACGATGCTCGAAGACCTTCAAAACAACGTCATTAGTGCCATCATCATGGTGATGATCGTTATTGTTGGCGCACTCGGCTTACGCTCATCAATTCTAGTTGGCCTTGCTATTCCAGCCTCCTTCCTGAGTAGTATTCTGATCATTAATTTTATGGGGCTTACGCTTAATATTGTTGTGCTCTTTAGCTTGATCTTGGTAGTGGGGATGCTAGTCGATGGCGCCATCGTTGTTACGGAATTAGCGTCTCGAAATCAAGAAGCAGGCTTAAGTTCAGACAAAGCATTCTCTAAAGCTTCGCGTCGAATGGCATGGCCCATTATTGCGTCAACAGCAACGACTTTAGCAGTGTTTCTACCTTTGATCGCTTGGCCTGGCGTGGTGGGCGAATTCATGAAATTCTTACCCATTACGGTCATTATTTGTTTGTGTGCGTCTCTCGTGGTCGCCCTACTCTTCTTGCCAGTTCTTGGTGCTTCACTTGGTGGCAGCAAAATAAAAAGCGAAGAAGCACAATCTGATAATCGCTTCACCTTGGCTTATTCAAAAGTCCTAAGAGCACTACTTAAAAGACCGCTCTTAACGCTGTTAGGTAATATCTCTATCGTCGTCGCAATCATGATTGCTTATGGCAGTTTTGGCAAAGGTGTCGAGTTTTTCCCTGACGTAGAACCGGATAACGCAAAAGTTCTGGTATCGGCACGCGGAGATCTCTCAATCTATGAAAAAGATGCGCTGTTGAAGGAGGTTGAACGCAATTTCTTCAATATGCCAGAACTCAAGTCTGTCTATGCGAGATCCTTTAATCGAGCACAAGATCAAATGGCAGAAGACGTCATTGGCTCTGTGGATTTCCAGTTTATTCCATGGGACGAAAGACGCACCGCGAGTGTCATTCTTGCTGAAATGGCTGAAAAAACCAAAGATATTCCTGGTGTAAAACTAGAGTTTCGTAAAGCTGATAACGGCCCTTCAGGCGGTAAAGCGATTCAAATTCAGGTATCAGCAATTTACCCAGAGCATATCGATCAAACGATCGAAATACTGCGCTCGCATATGGCGAAACTAGGTGGCTTCAAAGATATTGAAGATGACCGCGCGCTGCCTGGCATAGAATGGCAAATGGAAGTTAATCGCGAAGGCGCTGCTCGCGCAGGCGCAGATATCGTATTAATTGGTACCGCCATCCAGCTTCTTACTAATGGCGTTAAGGTTGCAGAATATCGTCCAGATGACACTGATGAAGAAGTCGATATCAACATCCGCTTCCCATCTCAGAAACGAACACTAGAAGCTTTGCAGAGCCTTCGTATTCAAACCAATGTGGGAATGGTTCCACTTGGGAACTTTGTACACTTAAAACCTGCTCCAAAAACCGGCACAATCAAACGTGCAGATAGCCGCCGTGCGGTTCTTTTGCAGTCTGAAGTGGAAGAAGGACTTCTGCCGACAGATAAGATCCAAGAACTCTTTGCCTCAATTGAGGGAGAGTCTTTTCAACCTGACGTACGTTTCAAGTTAAAAGGTGAACAGCAAGACCAACAAGAAACAATGACTTTCTTGGGAACCGCTTTCATTCTCGCGATTTTCTTGATGCTTCTAATCTTAGTGATTCAGTTTAATAGCTTCTATCAGAGCTTCTTAGTTCTGAGTGCCATCGTGTTCTCAACCTTCGGTGTACTGCTTGGCTTGCTGATTACCGCGCAACCATTCGGCGTAGTTATGGTAGGACTCGGAATCATCGCACTCGCGGGCATTGTCGTGAATAACAACATTGTATTGATCGACACCTATAACGCTTACATCAAAGACGGTTACCGGCCATTCGATGCGGCTTTGGCAACTGGCGAAATTCGTTTACGCCCAGTATTGCTCACAGCCGGCACCACTATTCTAGGACTAATTCCTATGGTTATGGCAATGAACATCGACTTTATTGGACGCGACATTAGCTTCGGTGCCCCATCGACACAATGGTGGCGTCAATTGTCGAGCGCGATAGCCGGCGGTCTAGGCTTTGCGACTATTCTCACCCTGTTACTCACTCCTGCACTTCTCGTGCTAGGCGCTAATACCAGTGCAAAATGGCGCAAATTCCGTGGCAAACGCGAAGCACCAGCCTTAGCAGAGCAATGAGGTAATCAATAGAAACATGAGTCTGAGCACGCGTTTTCGCAAAGGCTTATGTTTCTCATATTCCAATCCTTTGCTACTTTAGTTGCGTATACAAATTCTCTATTTCAAATTGGAATTTCGAATGCCTGATCAACAAATCTTTCCAGATAAAGAACGTATTTTGATTGGAATTAGTAGCTGTTTGCTTGGAGAAAAGGTTCGTTTCGATACCGGCCACAAACACCACTCATACATCTCTAATACGCTTGGCCAATATTTTACTTTTCGTCCTTTCTGCCCAGAAATGGCTATTGGCCTTGGAACCCCTCGAGAAACGATTCGTCTCGTTGAACGTGAAGATGGTATTCATGCGGTAGGCACAAAGACTGATGATCATGACGTTTCTATCGCGTTACGTGATGTCGCTGAACAGCAGAAAGGTTGGCATAAAGATTTGTGCGGATACATCTTAAAGAAGGACTCACCTAGTTGCGGTATGGAACGCGTTAAGGTCTACAAAGGGAAAAATCCGAAGCAATTGGTACCCGAGCGAATTGGTGCGGGTTTGTATGCGGAAGTTCTGCTGAAGAACTTCCCTAATCTACCTGTAGAAGAAGAAGGCCGATTGGGCGATGCCGTTTTGCGCGAGAACTTTATCAAACGTGTTTATGTCTACCGAGACTGGCAAGACATGATAGAAAGCGGATTAACCATGAAGAAGCTGCTCGAGTTTCATGCCGCCTACAAATACTCTCTCTTAGCTCATGACCAAGACCGAACTCGTGCTCTAGGAACGATGTTAGGTGGCGGCAACAAACAAGAAGTGGAGTCGCTATCTGAATGTTACTTCGTTGAAATGATGCGCATCCTTAAAATACGTGCGACCAGAAAGAATCACGTAAACGTACTGCAGCACCTTCAAGGTTTCCTGAAAAACAACTTGGACAAGGAAGACAAAGCGGAGTTAGTAGATACGATTCTGAAGTATCGAGACGGGATCTTACCCCTGATCGTGCCGATCGTACTATTGAAACATCACTTTAGACGTCATCCGATCGAGTGGATAGATAACTGTATGTACTTAAATGCTCACCCGGGTGAATTGATGTTGTTCAACAGCCTATGAGGCTGCACGCTGATACCGACGAAAAGCCCACCCTAGGCAGACCGCAATGGTGATTTCTAGTGCTGCCAACATCCATGCGCCCGACTGAACGAGCGCATCAGGGTGTACCACAAAACTGAGCACGCGTGCGCACGCCAAACTTACCGAAACAAGCAAGGCCATTAACAGTGCTCCAAACTCCGCCGCTTTTATCGACGCACCAATAAACATTCCCAGCGCAAGACCAATCTGTAATCCACCATAAACGCTCATAAATTCAGATGCAGCAAGACTGGTCGCTAAATCAAAGCCTAAATATTGCGCGGCAGGCTCATACTGAAATAGGCACCACAAACCACTCAACAAATATAAAACACCAATTATTCGTAGCGTTATCATAACTTCTCTCTATTCAGCCTTGTGCTTAGAAAATCTAATTCACGACACTGGTAGGCGTAATATCTAACGCCTCTCGATCTGCAATATGATGCGGTTCTTCATATTCGTACAAAATAATCGCCGAATAATTTGCATCAACTTCAGGGGCGTATATATTCGTTAGCCCTTCGTAACGCAAAAGTCTTTGTGTATCGAGCGAATAATCCAAAACGATAGGGTCCATTAACAAGTTAATGACCCAATTTGAAGGTTGAATCTGCAGACGCACACTGTCACCCGATAGCGACACACGGCTCAATTCAAAACCGACTGTAGAACTTCGGCTCAGAGCCAAGAACTCAAACTCGATAGTTTGACCGGATACCAAGTCATCCCAGTTTTCGATCACCATTCGATCGAAGCCACTATCAACAACCAGTGGCAGCCCCGAATCTGACAAACTAAAACGCGTTCTCTCACCACTACTGTCTAGGAACAGGGCGTCGCGCATCGAAGTCGTTTCATAGCGAATATCGCTATTAAATTGTTCGAATTGAAGATAGGGCTGTAAGGATGAAGCTCCCGAAAAATTAAGCGCTTTCTCGGCAATACGCTGACCTTGCGCTCCCTCATAAATGACTTGCGATTGAACATACTCGCCTTGCTTTGAGAGCTCTACATAATGACGTTCAACGTACAACAGCTCGTTGCTATCAATATCATAAGCTTTGCCGATGAATCTAAGTTGATCTGCAAAAGCCACAGACGTATAGACTGCACCAAGCATCAACAGAAAAAGGAATTTTGTTCTTCGAAATAAAAAAGTCATCTCTATACTCTTCTTATTCAACGTTAGAGATTACGTAGAATCGAAATAGTCGGACTATTTAATATGGAACTACGTCACTTAAACGAAAGCTTGTCGACGCTGATTAAGCATTAATACGACGCACCCAACGGCTAGCCATAGAGCCGCAATAATCGGTAAATGCTCGATCGAAAACGTTAACGCCTCAAGTTTATGTCCCGCGTAATAGGACATTGGCCCACCGATGGCGAAAAAAGCGATCAATAACCAAGGAGAAGTATGTAACCATCGCAAAGACAGAGGGAGGCTCGCTGCAAATCCCACCCACATAAAACACAACCACAATGGCATAGAACCAAGTAGTAAAAAGTTATCTTTAGGGAATGTATATAAACCTAGATCAGCCAAAATGCTGTCAGCGATACAACCAAATAAAATAACGACCGCACAAGCCACATATGTGCTGCGATTTCGAACAACAAAAAAGAAATGTGCAAGCAATACAGCAAGAGGAGCTAGCGCTATCTGCCAGCCCTCTAGAATCGCAGCAAACCAGAGACACTGAAACAACACAGCATTTACAATGACATGCTTTGTTGCATAGTCAGCGCGAACACTGGAACCTTGAGTTGCTGTTATCTCAGCCATATTTGCCTCAATTAAACCACGGCCTCATCTCGAAACTCTGGTTTAGCATAGACTAGATGAGATACACCGATTGAACGTTCCGCAAAACCGCCCTCACAGTAACACAAATAAAACTCCCACATTCGCTGAAATGTCTCACTGTAACCAAGCTCAGTAATCTTTGCCTTCTCTCGCTTACAGGCCTCATTCCAAGCAGATAGCGTTCTTGCGTAGTGTTCTGCGAAATCAAACTGAGAAACCATGCGTAAGTCTGAACTATCTCGCATCGCCTGTGTTAATGCGGTAATAGAAGGAATACAGCTACCAGGAAAAATATAACGCTGAATGAAATCAACATCTTTTCGCGCGCGGTCATAACGTTGATCGGCAATCGTAATTGCCTGAATCAACATCAAACCGGTAGGCTTAAGAAGTCGCGAGCAAGTCTCGTAGTATGTGTTGTAATACTTCCAGCCAACCGCTTCAATCATTTCAATCGATACCAGTTTGTCGAACGTGCCCTCAAGATTTCTGTAGTCTTCAAGCAGAAGCGTTATTTTATCCTCTAAGCCTGCTGCTCTAACTCTTTCACAGGCTAGCGCGTATTGTTCTTTCGATATCGTGGTCGTCGTAACTTTACATCCGTAATGTGTTGCTGCGTAGATCGCAAAGCCGCCCCAACCTGTTCCAATCTCAACAACATGATCTTGCTCACTAAGCTGTAGTTGCTCACAGATCCGTTTTAAGCGGAATTGCTGTGCTTCTTCCAAACTCGATTCTTCAGTTGGGAAAATTGCTGACGAGTACATCATGCTTGGATCTAAAAACGCTTCAAAAAAGTCATTACCCAAATCATAGTGTGAAGCAATGTTACGTTTTGAGCCTTTTTCGGTGTTCTGGTTCATGCGGTGCAAGATTTTCAGAGCAGGCTTAGATAAGGCCGCAAAGCCCCCTTCCATACCATCTAAAATATCCATGTTGCGCACCATCAAGCGCACTAACTTTGCTAAATCTGGCGTCGACCAATCGCCAGTCATATAGCTCTCGGCAGCACCGATACTTCCGCCGGTCATAATATCTACATAACACGACGCGTCGTTCACATGTAATTCGGCAATCAAATCAGCGTTATTGTCGTTTCCGAAACGATAAGTCTGGCCGTTATCGATAATACTCAGTGTTCCAGTATGCAAAGCCTTAAGCTGTGATAACACTGCTTTCTTAGCAATAGACTGGAAGCTAAAACGGCGCCCCTGAGGATAGGCATTAACGTGCTGTGTGTTCATAATAAACTCCCCACCTTAAAGGGCTGAATTCGCATTATTGTTGTGTTGATTATCACTGACAGATTCAGGGTGATCATAAAATGGACTACGTTTGATCCATAACTTCAACGCTTGCCAGTATATGCCAAGCACCACTTTAACTGTCATAAGAGGTTGCTTAAGCAATCGATTGAAACCATGTTCTAAGCCTTCTTTGTGCAAGCCCATCGTGGCATCAAAGTGCTTTTCAACGGAAGCATCGCTTCGTTCTATGGTGTTATCCATATGTACCGACAAACCTTCTCCCGGCGTTTTGAATACCCAGTTATATTCCATGTTCATTGGGTTAAACGGCGAAACATGGAAGGCTTTAGAAAACGAAAATCGGCTGACCGTCTCACGAAGTTGTTCTACTTCAATCACTGCATCATCAAAGGTCTGATAATCTAACTTACCGTCAGCAATCGGGAGGACGTAACTATGACGCTCATCCCATGGCGTATTAGTAATTTCAGCCAATATCGAAGTTAGCTGCTCATTCTCATCAAAGCAGTAGTAAAAGCTAACAGGGTTAAAAATCACCCCGAAATAACGAACGTTCGCAAGTAGGCGAACTGACTGGATAATTGGAGCTTGTCGCTGGTTCAACGTGTAAAAGGCATTTACTTTTCTAATGACACATTGCTTTAAATCGTCATCTTGATGATCAGCACTCTGATTGAAGTAATCGCTACGATCAAAGCTCGCGATACCAAGCTTTCCTAAACGAAAGAACCAGAGTTTTTTGGTTACCTCATCAATCTCGTCTAAATCGAGATACCACATAAACATACTGTACTTAAAAGCATGTGAAATCGGCTCGAACCTACGATGCCGAATGTGGCCATGATATAGGCAACTCTTCAACTCACGCGTTGACATTAGAGATGAATCCCAAAGCGCTCAACGACACGCAAGGCGCTATTCACGCCGTCTTCATGGAAGCCATTCAACCAATACGCACCACAATAGTGAGTACGGTTCACATCGCTAATCTCAGAGTGTCTACCCTGCGCAGCCACCCCGTCTTGAGTAAAGACCGGATGTGCATAGTTATATCGTTCAATCACCTTAGACTCATCTATTTCGTCGCTGCGATTAAGCGTAACGAGATAGGTTTGATCCGCATCGGTAAAGTTCTGAAGAATATTCATGTTGTACGTCACCATAGCGTGCTCAGAGCAACGCTGCGGAATATGGTAGTTCCACGCGGCCCATGCAAGCTTTCGCTTTGGCATCAAAGTGGTATCTGTGTGCAATACCACCTCATTATCTTGATACGGAATCGCACCTAAAATTTCTTCTTCTTGCGGAGTCGGCGACTCAAGCATGCTAAGCGCTTGGTCGCTATGACATGCCAAGATCACTTGATCAAATTCTTCAGCACCGTCTTTTGAATGAATCACGACATTCGACGCATTTCGTTCGATTTTTTTCACCGGCGTGTTTAAACGAATGTTTTGTTCGAAAGGCTTGATAATCTCTTTCACGTACGCGGCCGAGCCTTCAGTAAGCACACGCCATGTAGGACGGTCATCCACGCTTAACATCCCATGGTTGTTAAAGAACTTCAGGAAAAACTCAACTGGAAAATTCATCATTACGTCTGTTGACGCAGACCAAATAGCTGCCCCCATTGGTATGATGTAAAAATCACGAAATTGACGAGAATACCCATTACGCTCAATGTATTCCCCTAAGGTCATACTGAGGTCTTCGCCTTTATCTAAAGCGGAGGTAGTTTGCTCGTTAAACCGCAGGATATCTTTGACCATGCGCCAGAATTTAGGACGAAGCAAGTTGCGGCGTTGAGCAAACAACGAATTGATATTCGTGCCGTTGTATTCGAGACCACTGTTTGCACAATGAACACTAAAACTCATATCTGAGTTTTGCCATGCAACACCTAATTGCTCCATCAACTTAATGAAATTTGGATACGTCCAATCATTAAAAACGATAAAACCGGTGTTGACCGGATAGCGCTTCTCGTTATGTTCTATTTGTTTTGTATGCGTATGCCCACCAAGATAATCGTTCGCTTCAAAAAGCGTAACCTCATGATGTCTACTCAATAGATAGGCGCTTGTAAGCCCAGCAATGCCAGAGCCGACTACCGCAATTTTTTGTGACGACTGAACTTCGGTCATCATAAATTTGTCTTTCCTTTCTCTAAATCTGTTAGACTGGTTTCGTGACGAGACATCGATCCCAAGAGTTTAAATTTGGCCTTAGTAGGCAGCCACGATAGAAGTTTGAGACTCCAAACAAAACGCTTTGGGAAAGATACGTCGAATACATGCTTATCCAACCCCCTCACGATCTTATCGGCTGCATCTTCACTCGACACCATCATAGGCATATCAAAGTCGTTCTGCTGGGTCAGCGGTGTATCAACAAAACCAGGGCTGACCAACTGAACATCAATACCTTCGAGCTGCCAATCTATGCGCAAGCATTCCGCAAAATAACGCAACGCACTTTTCGAAGCTCCATAAGCATGCGCACGAGGAAGCGCCTGATAAGTCACACTACTCGACACGAACACCATTGATGCATCAGCATCCGCAGCTTTAGCTTTTCGGAGAAACGGATAAGCCACCCGCGAGATTTCAATCGCAGCGAAGTAATTTGCGTCGAAAACGCGGCGCGCCAAATCAGTATCAAGCTGATCGCTGTCCATGTACTCACAAGTCCCAGCGTTGACAATCACCATGGATAAGTTCGGAACGTTTTCCTGCAACCAAGATTGAGCGTTCGCAATTTGATCTGCCTGAGTTATATCTAAAACGAGAACGTCTGCAAGCACACCAAAAGTTTCGATTTCAGCCTTTACGCTTACTAACTTATCCTCAGATCGCGCACTTAGAATAATTCTGCCGAAACCGCCATTGCGCGCATACTCGATCGCTACAGAACGTCCGATACCAGTACTGGCACCGACGACCCAAAGCGTGGAATTTTGATTATTTCCGCTCATGCGCGATCTCCGCTAAACCAATCGTTGTTTCAGTTTCCTAATGAGAAATCCCAAGGCAGGAATATGCTCATATAGCATCTGCCCTGCGTCGAAAAAGTCTCGATGATCGCAAACCTTTCCATCTTCAACTCTGAGAATAGAGGTCCCGTCCACAGCAACGCTTTGCCCCCGATTTAATCGAGGATGAGTGAAGTACATTTTCCAACGCAAGTACGCGCGGTCTTTCTCAAGCGACTCGTCTAACCAATCAAAGCAAATACTTCCGACGTTCTCGTACACGTTTTCAAAATACGCGATCAAGTCAGCCATGCCCTCAATATGATGAAGCGGATCCCTAAACACTAAGTCATCAGTGTAGGTTTGGCTCAACAAAGACTCGCTTAGAGTGTCGCGATTCAACACGTTAAACATTTCTTTGAATTGCGCGACTGCTGAAACCACTTGCGCGTTACTTGCTTTCACCAATCTCCCCCTTTTGTTGGCTGGACGCGTTTTTAGCGTGCTGTTTACCTTCAAGGAGGATACGCGAGGGAACAGGCTTTAGCTCACGTGTAATACCAATAAAACTCAGCAACTTGATTACATAATAAGATATATCAATCTCCCACCAGTAAAAGCCTTGTCGAGCAGATACCGCAAACCGATGATGATTGTTATGCCATCCCTCACCCAAAGTCAGCAGCGCGAGCCAACCGTTGTTTCTGCTTTGGTCTTTAGTATTGAAACGACGCTTGCCCCAGACGTGCCCCAGAGAATTAATCGTGAAAGTTGAATGGAACAACAGCACCGTCGATACGCAGAAACCCCAGACAACAAGCTGTAATCCGTTAGTGCCGAGCTCTGGATGTGTTGCAGCCAATAATTCGCCTAAACCATACATGCCTAGCGCTGCTAGAATTGGCATCAAGCTATCAAAACGATTTAAGAAGACGAGCTCTGGATATTTAGCCAAGTCAGGGACAACGTCGTAATCGGTCTTGTACGCCTGGTTACTTAAAAACCACCCAACATGACTCCACCAAAAGCTGTGATTAATTGGTGAATGTAAATCGTGATCTGTATCAGAGAATTTGTGGTGATTTCGATGATGAGCCGCCCACCATAAGGGTCCACGCTGCGCTGAACTCGAAGCAATCACCGCAAAGAAAAACTGCCAGAAGCGATTCATTTTATACGCTCTGTGCGCGAAGTACCGGTGGTATACGGCGGTAATCGCGTACATTCTCAACCAAAAAAAGCCCAAACAAATAGCGACCCCAATCGGACTCCAGCCGAGCCAAATCAAATTCAGACATGCGACATGTACAATGATAAAAGGCAAACATCTCAACCAATTAATGTCATTTGGTTGACCTTTTATTTGCTCCGCACTTGCTTCAGCATCAAACCAAAGCACGACGGACATCGCCAATTTCCTCAAAGAAAATCGGCTTTCACTTATATGTGTTTTCACTTAAATATCCCAAACGCTTGACCCGAGCGAGATGCTCGGGCGATAAATCCGTTGACACTAACTAAACGTCAAACAAGAACCATTGGATTTAAGATGTGAGGAGACTTTCGCTTTCATTATTGGACAACACACCTTCAGTAGACGTGAGAATGGTTCTCAAAAGAGCATTTGCACTTAAAAATGCTGATTCAACACCATACTCGGATTCCACCGAAAAGTAATCCCCACAGGCAGACAGCTTAATCGAGGCATCATCAAAGAAAGACCCCATCAAGCGATTAGAGATAGTAGGACGAGCATACAACCATCGATGAACATGCGCCTTTCCTAGAGCATTGCGCAAAACAACTGAGTCCAGATCCACGACATCGGCCAAGGATTCTAGCAATACCGTTTCGACATCTGAAGCACTGACATTGAGATTCCGAGCCGCCCATGACTCAGAGCTGTGTAGCGTCATAACCAACAGGCTAGCATCAATATTCCGATCTGGCTTACGCGATTCAACCGACACCAGCCCTATGACGTCACTTTGGATTGACCCAATTTTCTCTAGCATCTTTACTGTCTCAGCATCAAGAACACGCTTATCAAACGCAAAAACAGAGACCCACTGCGCGTGGTGACGCGACTCAGACATTGATGAATAAAGCCGGTGGTCGCGCCCCAATATCTCCGCCGCTTGAATCGGCGGCGTAGCCAAAATGAGATGGTCGGCCTCAAGTGTTTTGTTTTCAGAAGCTACGTCTAATTCGACAGTCCAAAGATTTTCGTTCCGGCTTGCGCTGAGCACTCGCGCTCCGAACAAGGTTGACGCGCTGCCCAGCGCTCCACGGGTAAGCAAAGAATTACGTCCGCGAACAATCGCCCTGCTAGATTCAATCACGACATCTTCCCTCGAAGAAAGATAGGCCTCAAAATAAGAGTGGCTCACTTCAAAAAACTGACACCCTAAGTCGACGCCAAAAGCGATCTCGCCCGCCTTCAAACGTTTGGAGGAAACCCTCCCCCCAGATCCTCGCGCTTTATCAATAATCAATACTGACTTGCCTTCAGCCTGTAGTCGTCCTGCGATAAAAGCCCCTGCCATTCCAGCGCCAATAACGGCAAAGTCCCAGCGTTGAGAAAAAGGGGATGTTTTTTGATCCATAGTTAATCCGAAATTTAAGGATATGCGTAAAAAAAATTAGCAACGATTGCAGTACGTACTTTGCGGAGTATTAGATCGTTTTTTTGATAGTAAAACTGCTCAAACCGAGAACTCCTAGTATGAACGCTTTACTGGACAAGAAAGCTAAGGTAAGTTTGGTGAAACCCCGCGGTACATCTGCATCTTCATCAAATAAGGGCCGAGTTTTGGCACAGAAAGAACCGAATGAGTTGAATCAGTTTTTAATCAGGATTGGAGAGAGTAAAGATAGACAAGCTTTTGTAGATCTTTTCAAAGCAACATCTTCCAGATTAAAAGCCTTCGCGATGCAATGCGGAGCTTCAAGCGCTGACGCTGAAGAGCTTCTGCAAGAATGCATGATCATTGTGTGGCGTAAAGCGCACACTTTCAAGCCAGAGTCGGGCAGCGCGATTACTTGGTTGTACACGATCGTTCGAAACAAAAGAATTGATATGGCGCGAAAAAGTCGCCATGAAACTGTGCAGTCGGACGACCTCTGGGCCGAAGAAGGTTCAGAAGAATTAGAGACGCAGATTTCAGGAGAACTGGAAGGTAAGACAGCACGAGGAATGCTGAAGCACCTTCCAGAGGTCCAAAAGCAAGTGGTTTTCAAAGTATACTTTGAAGGCAAATCACACAGCGAGATAGCGGCAGATCTTGATTTACCACTAGGTACAATCAAATCGCGCCTAAGACTCGCAATGAAGAAATTAGAAAACGTAGCAAAAGAGCAAATGTCATGGCTAATTATCATCCTAATGATGAACTTTTGATGTCCTTCGCAGCTGGGCAACTAGCTGATGCATTAGGACTCATGGTGGCATGCCATGTTGAATCATGTCCTAAATGTGCAGAAAAAGTTCGTAACTTTGAGTCGCTTGGTGGCGACATATTGAAACAATGTTCCGAAGAAGTCGTGTCTGATTCTCTATTAGACGAGACCTGGGCAAAAATCGAAATGTTTGAAAGAAATAAAGTTTCTCAAGAGAGTTTCGAAAAAGCAGCAAACGAAAAGCGCATAAATATACCGCGCCCGATGCGCAGGTTTATCAAAGAAGACTTTGACCAATTAAATTGGAGTGGCTTCAGCAAAAACATCCAAGAGGTAAACCTCAATATTGATGATGAGCGCTACACAACGAAGCTATACCGAATTAAAGCTGGTTCAAAGCTTCCAGAGCATACACACAAAGGAACGGAGTACACCTTAGTGATGCAAGGTTCGTTTTCCGATAAGAGTTGCAAGTACAATCAAGGTGATTTCATTCTCGCAGACGAAAATACTAAGCACCAGCCACAAGCATCGGCTGACGCGGATTGTATTTGTTTAGCTGTAATGGACGCACCGCTGAAGATGACAGGGTTCTTCGGAAGAATGTTGAATCCGTTCCTGAGGTAGTTAGATCGCTGAAACTTAAAAGCCGGCATGAAGCCGGCTTTTTTATTCCCAAACAATACTATCTCTTACCAAAACCAAGAGCTGGCCAGATCATCTTTGCATCCCCAATACTGCTCGCTGTATTTTTTCGCTCTCGCTTCGACCTTACGGGCGACACCCATTAACCAAGGCTTGGATTTATAAGACCCTCTGCGATAACCGCCCTGCCCTTCGTGGTAATTCAAATATTGCGCATAAGCATCCCACTTCGACACCTTGTTCATTTTGTTAGTACGGTTCATATACCAACCGACAAAATCAATGGCATCTTCAAAATCATCACGTTCTGCAAACCAGCCACCAGCATCGTCTTGATACTCCCCCCAAACAGGCGTCTTTGCTTGAGAATATCCGTAGGCGTCACTCGCACGACCTATCGGGATGATCCAAAGAAAATATTCCATCGGAGGTTGTGCGTCATACTTGAATCGAGATTCTTGGTACATAATGGCCATCGGAATATGCACCGGCGCGCCCCAGCGCTCACGCGTTTCGATAGCGGCCTCGTACCAATCAGATTTCTCATAAAAAATATCACAGAGATTATCTGGATTTTTAGGTGGCGCTGTCGCACACCCCACAAGTTGAGTTAGCGCGAGGAGCGTGATGATTAAACGCATCAAGTAAATTGCTCTATTTTCTTGGCAATCAAAGCTAATGCCCTATCAGCTTCTGGAACCAACGGAGACAAAGTTTGAAAGACGTGAAACATATCAGGGAAGACATCGTATGCTGTGTTTACTCGATCAGCACGTAAACGGCTGACTAAATCATCCACCTGCGCTTTGAATATCTCACTTCCTCCTGCCTGCACATACATTGGCGGAAAACCAATAAAGCTGGTCTCAGAAAAATCCGTTACACGTTTATGGTCTTGGACATTATCACCAAAACTGTTGACCCAGCGATTTACAATCGACTCTGACAACATGTCTACCGACTCAAACTCCGTCGATAAATACTCAGGCTCAAAAGGGCGAACCCATGGCGACAACAGAACCGCACCATCTACTGCACCAACCCGACCTTGCTCTTTTAACTCCCGAAGCGTGTTGAGCACCAGAGCGCCACCCGCAGAATCGCCCATGAGATATAACTGCTCCTGAGCATCTAGATCTTTGATAATTGATTCAACTACCGCCAAGCAATCTTCTTGTGCACACGGAAGCGGATGCTCAGGCGCTAATCGATAATCCACAGCAATAACTCGCATACCGCACAAAATGGCAATTTTCGCGAGAGTATATTTATACCCTTCGGCACTACCAATCACATATCCGCCACCATGAAAATACACTACCGTTGGCAAGTCTTTTGGATCTAGTTTTTTTGGATAAACTTCTAAAACAGGTACACCAGCAATCTCTCCTCGATGCGCTGTCACTTTTGATAAAGCAGGCCCTTTCATTGCGAGCAGCTTTTGCGTTTCTCTCAACCAATCATGACTCTGCGATTCATATTTATTAAACAGCATTTGCACAAAACGACAGGTAAATTCTGCGCGCCAACTTCGAGCTGAAAGTGAATTAGGTCGAACGACCATCGACGAAAAAGCGGAGGAGCTCGCACCGAGCACGGCAAAAGAATTCTTTAACATAGGTCATACTTCTTATTTTTAAACTAGGCCATTTTCGCATCAAAACGCCTAGCCATGAACATGATTATTGTTATGCAGAACGTTTCCAGAATACTAACAATGCCAACTGAATACACAAGACCGGTATTGCAGAAAATAACAAAGTCGTCCAACCAAAGGCATAAACAATTGCTCCACTCGACAAAGACGCCATGGCCTGCAAACCAAACACGCTAAAGTCGTTAATACCCTGCACTTTATAAGCTTCATTGCCTTTATAGACTTGCGGCAAAAGACTCGTGCCTGATACGAACAATAAGTTCCAGCCAACACCTAACAAAATCAAGCTGACATAAAAATGTACTAACTGAGGATCAGACCACGCAATAGCAATTGTGATGGCATAACATGCTAAACCCAGCCATAGCATTTTTAATTGACCAAATCGTTGTATGAGAAAGCCTGAAAAAAACGAGGGGATATACATCGACATAATATGTATTTGAATCACCCACTTCGTATCTTCGAGCGAGTGCCCCATTAGATTGTGCATTGTCACTGGCGTGGCGGTCATAACATAAGACATAACGGCATAAGCAATGGCCGCCGAGAGAACGGCCACCCAAAACACCGGCTGAGAAGAAATCTCAAAAATTGTCCTTTCTTCTGATGAAGAGCGCTGTTGGGAATCAACCGGCTTAGGCGCCTTAAATACAAACAAAACAGGCAAACTTAATGCGAGTATGACAGCGAGCAAGACAAACGAGCCACTGTAATGTTGGTCAAATAACTCTCTACCAACCTGCCCGAGCTCTGGGCCAA
>NZ_LWFI01001542.1:0-902 GCF_001635735.1 Oleiphilus sp. HI0067 | reverse complement strand
AGATGACGATCACCTAACTTGAGTTTCTCTATTAAGGCGCGATCGATATGTTGGTCATGGATTGGGAATAAGCTTTTCAGTTTTTCATCACTCACTCCATTTTGAATGAGTTCGATAAAAAGCCTTTCGGATTCAGCTTGAGTTTGGGCGAGGGTCAGATAGCTCGTCATGCGGAAGGTCAGCATAATGTCGCTTGGTGTCCAAGGCTCATGTTTTCCAATTAATAGGCGCATGAGTCCTGATGTTCGATGCTTCAAACCAGCATTAATGCCATCACATAATGCTAGTAGCCATTCATGTGTTTCTGAGTTTAATTTACTGAGTTCTTTTTCTGCGCCTTGCTGCCAGTTCATGCGGCGAAAGAATATATCAATCTCGAGGTTTTCATTCGTATCATCAAGCAGTTCGCATAAACGACCTTGCCCTAAAATACGCATAAATTGGAGCTGCATACCACGATCAATAGCGTGGCAGTATCCGAGCCCCCATGTGGCATCGTTTAAGTTGTTTGCGTTGATATGTGGCACGCCGTTGGCGTCGCGTTGAATGCTTAGCCCATCAGGGAATTGGCCGCGGATTTTAACACTCGAAGATTTTGGTAGTTTGAACATAAGTGACAGCTTGTGATTATTTTTTTGCCCACTATATTCTGTTTTCTGGATTGCAACAACGGAGTGCACCATGTTTATCGCTTGCAGTGAAATGTTCAAAATAGGTGTTGGGCCATCAAGCTCGCATACTATGGGGCCAATGAGCGCAGCGCATGCATTTCGTTCAACTGTATTAGCTGATCACAAGCCAGATCTGCAACCTAAGGAGGTCTATGTTCGTTGCACCTTATTTGGCTCTCTCGCGTTTACTGGCAAAGGGCATGAGACCGATCAAGCTGTTCGACTGGGTTT
>NZ_LWFI01001541.1:0-872 GCF_001635735.1 Oleiphilus sp. HI0067 | reverse complement strand
TCCGAGAGAAAACTTTCGAGTGTTCTCCATCGGCGCGTGCAGCATGATCTCTTTGCCTTGGCTGTAGCCGCGAATAGCTAAAGTCTTCGTATACTGACGGTGTGGTAAAAATGCGAGCGTGAGCGGGTAGGGAAGATCCGTAAGCGTTTTACCGCGTTCAAGGTGATGACCTAGATCGTCGATGACAATTGCAATGGTTGCTTGAGGGACAGATTCGGCTTGCGCAAGGAGGCTGAGACTTAGTCCTAGTGCGATGAATGAGATTTGTCTGAGAGTGTTAAGCATATCTTCATAACAAAGCCCAAGCGGAGCTTGGGCTTTTATTAGCGGTAACTCGAATTTAGATATCTATTTTTAGGATATCAATGGCTTTCAACAGACTGAGTGCTTCTTGTAACTGGAAGTCTTTTTCGAGACGTTCTTTCATATTGCTATCATCACCGTTTTCTTCATCTTGAGTTCCAGCGTTATCGGAATCGTTACCGTTGCTCAAGTGGCCTTCTAAGTCGGCTTCACGGTAGAAGTCAGGCTTTTGCTCATCGCCTAATTTGGCGCGATTTACGACAATGTCTGGCACGATGCCTTGTGCTTGGATAGATCTTCCGTTTGGCGTGAAGTAGCGAGCTGTTGTTAGTTTTAATGCATGATCTTCGTCTAACTGCAGTACATTTTGAACAGAGCCTTTACCGAAGCTTTGAGTTCCCATGATCACTGCACGTTTATGATCTTGGAGCGCGCCAGCTAAAATTTCTGAAGCAGATGCTGAACCGGTATCAATCAGCACGATAATAGGTAGTCCATTTAGTGCATCCCCTTCGGTGGCACTAAAGCTAAGGTCCGCAATTTCAGAGCGACCCTTTGTATAGACAATA
>NZ_LWFI01001540.1:0-737 GCF_001635735.1 Oleiphilus sp. HI0067 | reverse complement strand
TCATGATCGTTTCATAGCCATCTTCACGCATTGCAAGCGCAGCGTGTACACAACAGTAATCAAACTCAATACCTTGACCAATACGGTTAGGACCACCGCCAATAACAACAATTTTCTCGCGATCAGACGTTTGCGCTTCACACTCTTCTTCATAACTTGAGTACATATACGCTGTGGCAGTCGAGAACTCAGCAGCACAGGTATCAACGCGCTTGTAAACTGGACGGATACCGAAGTCTTGACGAATATTACGAACTTCTTTTTCACTCAAGTCCAACAATGATGCCAAACGGTGATCAGAGAAACCTTTGCGTTTCAATCGACGCACTGCTTCCGAAGTAAGATCAGAGCGAATCATATTTGAAACAACTTGCTCTTCTTCAATGATGTCTTCGATTTGAACCAAGAACCAAGGATCGATACCAGTTAGACCATAAATCTCATCGATGCTCATACCTGCACGGAATGCATCACCCAAATACCAGATACGCTCTGCGCTTGGCGTGCTTAATTCACCACGCAAGGTATCCATTGCATTATCCGAGGCGATATCAAGAATCGGCTCAAATCCATAAGAGCCAACTTCTAAACCACGAATAGCTTTCTGGAATGACTCTTGGAAAGTACGTCCGATCGACATCACCTCACCGACCGACTTCATCTGAGTCGTCAATGTCGCATCCGCTTGTGGGAATTTTTCAAAAGTGAAACGAGGGATCTTCGTTACTACGTAGTCA
>NZ_LWFI01001539.1:0-963 GCF_001635735.1 Oleiphilus sp. HI0067 | reverse complement strand
CGATTGGCGTGTAACTGCGCGCAAACAATCTACGCATACAAAGCTATTCCAAGAAGAGCGAGAGCGTCCTGTTGTGGTTATCTGTGATCAGAGCGCTTCTATGTTTTTTGGTAGCCGCGGCTGTTTAAAATCTGTACTCGCAGCGCGATGTGCAGCACTATTGTCTTGGAGTGCGTATGCGCATAATGATCGCGTAGGCGGAATAATTTTTAACGATCAACAACTACTCACTATCAAACCCGGTCGTAACCGCAAGTCTATTCTTCAGTACATCAACCATGTCGTTGCGTTAAACAACGAACTAAGTGCAGAGACCTCGGCATCAGCGCCTCAACTTAATCGAAATCAACAGTTCACCCTAGCGCTCAAAGAAGCTTGCCAAGTCATAAAGCCGGGTACCTTGATATTTGTTATTAGTGATTATCACAAGCTTGATGCCACCGGCGAGCGCCATCTAAATACTTTGGCTAAGCATAATGAGCTTGTATTGCTACGCTGCACAGACCCCTTAGAAAAGAATTTGCCAACAGGGGGGGCACTTCCGGTGTCGGATGGCGATCATACCTTTTACATTCGCGGACAAGACGAGGGTGCTCGTAAGGTCTTATCTAATTGGGATGAAGCAATTACTAATCGCGTCGAACAGCTGTCGCGTAATAGGGATGTAAATGCTTGGGAGTTGAACACGAATCTCGACTTTGAGCATCAACTTGCTGAAATTTCTCGGCAAGTTTCGTTAGGAGCATCATCGCGATGAACGAGCTCCCTATTCACGACATTATTACTCAGCCTGCTATTTCATGGTGGCCGCCATCTATTGGTTGGTGGGTGCTTGCCGCTCTACTAATTACACTTATTTTTGTGACCGTTAGATTCATTTTTGTGCGTCATCGCAATAACCAATGGAAGCGTGTTGCGCTAGCTAAGTTCGAGACTCTTAAATCGCAGGAGTCTCAGACAGTT
>NZ_LWFI01001538.1:0-804 GCF_001635735.1 Oleiphilus sp. HI0067 | reverse complement strand
GATGATTATGGTGTTTGCATTTGGAATATCGATGCCCGTTTCAATGATTGTTGAGGAAACGAGAACATTGAAGCGTTGGTGGTAGAAGTCTGACATTGCTTGCTCAAGCTCGCGCTCACGCATTTGCCCATGTGCGAAACCAACACGAGATTCAGGTATGAGTTTTTGCAAGAACTCGACTTCTTTTTCGATATTCTTGACATCATTGAATAAGTAATAGACTTGGCCGCCGCGCAGTATTTCACGCAGTACAGATTCACGTATCAAAGCATCTTGCTTTTGCCTTACGAAGGTCTTAACTGATAAACGTTTGGCTGGTGGTGTTGCGATAATCGATAAATCACGCACACCACCCATCGCCATATTCAATGTTCGCGGAATTGGGGTTGCCGTTAATGTGAGTATATCTACTTCGGCACGTAGAGCTTTGAGTTTCTCTTTTTGTTGCACCCCGAACCTGTGCTCTTCATCGATGATTAGTAAGCCCAAGTTCTTAAATTTAATGTTTCCTTGAATCAGCTTATGCGTGCCGACGAGGATATCGACTTCACCAGATTCAACACGCTCCAAAACTTTGCCTTGTTCTTTTGCAGTTTTAAAACGAGAAATCAGCTCTACATTTACTGCCGTATCTGCAAACCGATCTAGAAAACTTTGATAATGCTGTTGTGCGAGCAGAGTAGTAGGGACTAAAACAGCGACCTGCTTGCTAGAGTAACTCGCGATGAATGCAGCACGCATTGCGACCTCGGTTTTGCCAAAGCCGACATCCCCACAGACCAATCGATCCATAGGCTGATCTTT
>NZ_LWFI01001537.1:0-740 GCF_001635735.1 Oleiphilus sp. HI0067 | reverse complement strand
CGTAACAACTGCAGGACGAGGAATACGAATAACAACGACATGTAGGATGTAAATACACGGTGTGTCTTACTAGCTGAGGCGAACTCTATACATACATTGATCAAAAGTCGATCAAAATTTTGTGTATTTTTATTCTTGCTCGTATACCCAATTATGGAACTAAAACGACTCAATAATTGGTTCGTTTCCTTTGATGCCAAAAACAAACAAACCCGCAGTAATCAAAGCCGTCGCAAGTGTCGAACTCCAAGCGATAAATTGAATAGCGCCACCCCATGCAGACCATTCCCCGCTTATGCCGTAGTAAAGAAGGAATAAACAGCCGCCACCATCTGACTACGCCAACATAAATGGGGTCATTAAACGCTTGCCTTTTAGTGAGGCTTGTAAGCCCATGAAGTAACCAACGCATAATGCTAAATAGGCCCAACCCAGCATACGAATAAACATGTAGCTATCTTGTGCAGGAAACCCGAATTGCTCTAAAACAGACGCTGGAAAAAGTAAGAGAGGGATGCACCAAACCAACACGGTGCCAAGAATTTTAAAGATAAGAACTTTGCTGAGATGACTCATAAATAAGTTGATCATTGGTTAGTGATTAAAGTGATCCTATGAGATTTGCATAAGTTTTTTAGCTTCAAAAAATAGAAATCCGGTTTCGCTTTCTTTGGAGGGAAGCTTGTTGAAATAAAACGAGAAGCAATTCACTTGCGATTTAAATAATAACGATTATCATT
>NZ_LWFI01001536.1:0-838 GCF_001635735.1 Oleiphilus sp. HI0067 | reverse complement strand
AAACCCCCAGATCAGATCCCAACGATCATTCAAACGGTATCCACCATACAAGCCTAAGTGGTAGGCGTCCGAATCAAAGCTCACGTTAGCTTGGTCATGTTCCGTCATGCTCTCGTTGGATAATCCAAAGAATAATCCAAGTTCATAATCATCATGATGGATAAAACTATTCCCAAAGGTATAGCTTGTTAGGTAGTAATCAAAATTACCTAAGTCGCCCTGCCCATCAACCTTGCCATCGATGTAATTAATATTGGCCCAAACACCACTAGGGTGTGAGTTACTGCTTCCGAAGAAAAATGAACCATAGCTCTGAAGATCTACCTCGGTGTCGCGCGCAAGCGTATTCACGCCCAATACCGTATTCAGCATATTGTCGGCTTGCTCAATTTGCACCGTCATCTGCGATGAAATTGGCTCAGGGTGAATACTAGAGAAACTTGGAGCAGCTTGAGAGTTTGTCGTTGTTTGAACCGCGTTAAAGATATTTTGCTGAGCTTGCTGCTGGGCAGGCGTTTGCACGGGCGGTTGAGGGTTACCCGGCGTGCTAGGTGGAGGTGTTGGTTGCGTCGCGACTGTTGGTAATAAATTCGTCACCGATTGTCGATTCCTATGCGCTCTAGCACCAGGGTGCTTTTTCAAACTAACCGGCAGCTGCTCTTCGGCGTAGATGGTTAGATCGGATTTGCCATTGGTGTTGTCGTCAGCAATAAAGAAGTCTATCAATACCGGAACATTTGGTCCTTCCTCCAAGACCACATCATTCTCAATGGTTTGACGCTGCATGACGATATTGCCTGTCGCACCGCTTTTTGCCTCTATCATACGGAACGACTTT
>NZ_LWFI01001535.1:0-1654 GCF_001635735.1 Oleiphilus sp. HI0067 | reverse complement strand
TCATAGGTAACCAACAATCACAGCCACCAGAAGACTTTCCTGAACTTTTCCGCTCATTGCTTTCAAATATCGTCTCTGGGGAACTTGATGCTGACCGCGCCGATTATATGCTGCGCGACGGTTTTCACTCATCCGTGACGATTGGCAGCTTTAACCTTGATCACCTATTGAGCAATCTAAAATTTGGACGATGCAGCCAAACCGGGTGGGTTGGCATCGGCATAGCCGCCAAAGGTTTAAGTTCTTTAGAAGACTTCGTGTACAGTCGACATCAAATGTATCGACAAGTGTACGCACATAAAACAGCGCAAGGCTTTGACCTTCTGCTTCGCGCAGCAATCGAAGAAGTGATGAAAAACTCTGAAGTCAGTACCTTCATTCAACAGTGCCTATCGGATTTAGAATACTTTCAGCACCTGAGTGATAGTTATTTCTGGGAAGCATTTCGACGCTATAGTTTTAGAAACAAAAACTCATATAGCTATTGCATTCTCAACCGAATCAAAATGCCGCATTTATCGACCAAGTCGAACTTATCAGATGCGGAACTGCCTTCTTACATCAAACTCATCGCACAAGAGCATGCGATTGGCGAAGATGATGTAATCACAGCGAAACTTACTGCCCGCTTTACCAAGATCGACGACAGCTATACCGCGATGAAAGTGCTCGTGGATAGTGAAGCCCATGAGCCAATGTTCAAGCGCATCAGCAAAACCACGCAATTCTTTGATCAATTTAAAGATGATCAAATTACGCACTTTTATATTGACCCTACACGGGTCAAAGCGTGACTATATGTGGAAAGGTTGAGTCTGCTTTAAACACCTATGAAAACGCGCGATAGAATTCTTCACACAAGCCTTCGCTTATTTAACGAGATGGGCGAACCGAGCGTCACTACCTTATTGATCGCTGACGAGCTCGATATTAGCCCGGGCAACTTGTACTACCACTTCAAAAGTAAAACAGACATTTTAGAAGAGCTGTTTCAACAATTTGAAGAATGCATGTATAGCATTCTCATTGTTCCAGAATCAGAAATGGATATTGAAGATCTCTGGTTTTACCTCCATCTGATCTTCGAAAATATCGCGAAGTTTCAGTTCCTGTACAAAGACCTCGTCACCATCATGGCGAAATATCCACAATTCGAAAAGCGCTTTCAGAAGATCTTAAACACAAAACGTAAAGCCAGTATTTCTGTACTTGAAAACGCACGGAAGAATGAGCGATTACATGCGTCAACAGATGAAATAGAAGCACTCACTGAGCAAATCATTCTCACAACTACATTCTGGTTAAGCTATTCCTCAGTAAGAGAAGGCCAAGTCGCAGATGATGCCCTTGCGAGAGGCGTTTACCAAGTCATGTCAGTTGTCGCGCCTTTCCTCGAGCCAGAGCGAAGAGCAATGATCAACGGACTGAAAGACGCTTATCTATAAGTTATCGACAGAAATGCCTACCAATACCAGTTCATCACGATATCACCGCCGACTTCATAGCCATGACTTGATCGAGTGTATGCGCCAGCAAGGCTTAATAACCAATCTTCTTGAAACTCATGATCAACACCTAGCGCAAAAGTGAGCGAGTGCGGGCCCCGATTTTGTCCAACAAAACTCTAGGTATTGCTGGGATCAAAATTAAACGA
>NZ_LWFI01001534.1:0-1137 GCF_001635735.1 Oleiphilus sp. HI0067 | reverse complement strand
TGTACGGAACGATAGAAGAAGATTCTATTCGTCGCGATTTTACCGCAAATGCGCTGTATTACAGCGCAACTGATTTTTGCATTTATGATTATTGCGATGCCCTAACAGATATCAAAGCACACTCACTCAAGCTTATTGGCGAGCCTGAAGAGCGCTATCGCGAAGACCCTGTTCGCATGTTACGAGCAATTCGTTTCTCCGAAAAACTTAACTTCGATATCGAACAAAAAGCAGAACAAAGTATCCATGAACTATCTCATCTGATGTCGATGGTGGCGCCTGCCCGATTATTTGATGAAATTATTAAGCTTTTTGTCTCGGGTTATGGGGCCGCAATATTTGAGCGCCTATTAGATACAGGGCTATTTAAAGCCTTATTCCCAAGCGTTGCGCACACCATAGATAAAAGCCAAAAAGAACACTATCTCAGTTTTATCCGAGCGGCCTTAATCAACACAGACAAGCGCATCGCGCAAGAGAAACCCATCACTCCGGCGTTCCTTTATGCCTCTCTTTTATGGCCAGATGTCCATCGTATTTGGGGCCAAAAAATTGCTGAGGGGCTGTCAGACTTCCCTGCTCTACAACAAGCCGGTCATCAAGCGATCGAAGCTCAGTTACCGCACATCATGATTCCTAAACGCTTTATCCTGATGATGCGAGAGATTTGGGAAATGCAGATTCGATTGAGTAAGAACAATACTCGTCGCGCAGAGCAACTAGTTACGCATCCTCGTTTTCGCGCTGGCTATGATTTTTTGTTATTGCGGGAGCATGCTCAAGAAATTCTCCCAGGCTTAGGTCGTTGGTGGACAAAATATCAAGCAGATAACCCGCTACCAACAAATCATAAACCTAGGTCTAATTCTAGAAAACCAGCGCCTCGTCGCAGAAATCGTCGTCCTCAAAAAAGATCCGACTAGTGAACGTTTTACTTACCCTAGGGAGCAATCTCGACAACCCCATTGCCCAAGTTCAGAAAGCGGTTGCAGCCCTTCAACAAGAATCAGATATAGAGGTGCTTGAACAGGCTTCACTTTATAGTAGTAGTCCTCGTGGTCCTCAAGACCAAGATGATTACGTAAATTCTGCTGTACTCATTGATACACCTTTAAACGCGATCGACCTCTTAAAGCT
>NZ_LWFI01001533.1:0-690 GCF_001635735.1 Oleiphilus sp. HI0067 | reverse complement strand
TTTGTACTGGTGAATGACCGACTCTACGGATCGACCTCGCTCAATAGTGTCTCGTTGAATACGCCTCAACAAACAAATATCTAATGGCGTATCGACAAAAAATTTAAGATCTAGCACCTCACAGAGGTCGGTGTGCGTGAACAATAAAATTCCTTCCACTACAACAATTGGTGTGGGTTCAATTACTATCGAATCGGCACTTCTGGTGTGTTGAGAAAAATCATAACAAGGCACTTCAACCGATAAGCCCTCTCGAAGCTGCGCGACATGCTCTTTTAATAAATCATGTTCAATCGCATTAGGGTGGTCATAGTTGATTTGCTCGCGCTCTTGCATACTCATATGTGACTGGTCGCGATAGTAATTGTCTTCAGAAATCACTTGTATATACTCGCTAGGAAAACTCTCTTTCAAGTTTTTCGCTAACAAACTTTTTCCTGAGGCAGAAGCGCCTGCTACACCAACCAGTAAAGGCCTTGAGTCGCTCATCACTTATCCTTTATAAAATCACTAAGCCAAACTAAGCCCGATAAATAAACCAGCAATGGTCGCGCTCATCAAGTTTGCCAAGGTAGCCGCCGCCACAGCTCGAATACCTAATTGCGCGACTTCTTGACGACGAGATGGCGCCAAAATTCCCAAACCACCAAGCAGCACAGCGATTGAGGCAAAATTAGCAAACCCACATAA
>NZ_LWFI01001532.1:0-20456 GCF_001635735.1 Oleiphilus sp. HI0067 | reverse complement strand
AAATTACAAGCCGAGAAAAAAGCAGCGGCAGCCAATGCCGAATCTGTTGATCCAAAAAAAGCCGCTATTGAAGCAGCATTAGCGCGCAAAAACGCGAGCAAAGCAGAAACCGTTTCGGCACAAGTCTCCGTTGAAGAATTACAAGGCAACTTAGACAAAGCCCAAAGCAAGCTCGATAAGATGATCGATGCACTCGAAGATGCCAAGGCCAATGCACCGGATAATGTTGCCAAACTGCAGCGCGCGGTCGAGAAAAATCAACTACGCGTGAATCAGGCGAAACAAGCACTAGAAAAAGCGCAAACCGTTAGCGCGCCAACACCACAAGCGGTCTCAGAAGTGTCCCTTGAAACGCTGCAAAGCAATGTCGATAAAGCGCAGGCGAAACTCGATAAGATGATCGATACGCTCGAAGATGCAAAAGCTAACGCACCCGAGAATGTCGAAAAATTCCAACGCGCCGTTGATAAAAATAAAGCTCGCGTAGAACAAGCGAAGCAAGCATTGAACGATGCACAAGCGGCCTCATCAGAGAATAAACCAGAGCCGAAAACTGAAACAGTCCCTGTTGAGGTATTAGAAGCTAATCTAGAAAAAGCGCAGGCCAAACTCGATAAGATGATCGATACGCTCGAAGACGCAAAAGCTAATGCTCCCGAGAACATCGAAAAATTCCAACGCGCCGTTGATAAAAACAAAGTGCGTGTAAAAGCCGCGCAAGACGCACTAGCACAAGCGAAGAGCCAAGAGGTTGAAAATTAAATGGGACTACTTACTCGAAGCTCACCACATACTAAACAAAATCAAAGCACCTCTAGCATCATGCGCTGGGTTATCCTGTTATGTATTCCGGGCTTGATCGCGCAAACTTACTTTTTCGGCTGGGGCAACCTACATAATGTGCTCCTTTGCAGTATTACCGCAGTGCTCAGCGAAGCTGCTATTTTAGCCTTACGCAAACGTCGTATCGGTTTTTACTTAAGTGATTACAGTGCCTTGCTGACAGGGGTGCTGCTAGGAATAGCGCTACCACCATTAGCGCCATGGTGGATAAGCGTGATTGCCGCAAGTTTCTCAATTATCTTTGTGAAGCAACTCTATGGCGGTCTGGGCTACAACCCGTTCAACCCGGCTATGGCTGGCTATGCGCTCGTGCTCATCTCCTTCCCTCTTGCTATGACGAGCAACTGGGCAAGCCCGACCACACTTCAAGAAAATTTCCCTAGCGTCCAACAAACGCTCGCTAGCATTTGGGAAATAGAGAATGCTCCCGACGGATACTCTGGCGCGACACCCTTAGACGTATATAAGCATGAGGTGAAAGCGAGCACTTATGAAGCGATTACCAGCCAAGACATCTTTGGTTCGGGAATCGTTCTTGGTTGGGAATGGGTAAATGTAGCCTTCTTACTTGGCGGTCTTGGTCTTCTGGCACTAAGAATCATACCTTGGCAGACACCTGCAGGCGTATTACTCGGCTTAGCACTTCCAGCAATTTTATTTTCGTCTAACCCCGACCAAGCCGTGCCATTAAGTATTCACTTACTTGCGGGTGCGACGATGTTTGGTGCTTTCTTTATCGCAACGGACCCAGTCTCTTCATCAACAACACCACGCGGTCGTTTTATTTTTGGTCTAGGTGTTGGCTTATTTACCTACATTATTCGAACCTGGGGCTCTTACCCTGATGCAATTGCTTTCGCTGTGCTACTGATGAACTTTGCAGCCCCCCTAATCGATGTCTATACGCAACCGCGAACCTTTGGCCATAACAAAGCAAAACGCGGCCCTAAGGCGAAGGTATAAGAATTATGAGCGATATGGATCAAAACGATCAGCCAAACAAAACGCCAAGTACTTTTCAGTCAGCAGTGCGTGCTGCGATTGGTCTCGGCTTATTCGCTATATTAACGGCTGGCTTAGTCGCACTTGTACAAACCAATACGAGTGAACGAATCGCTGAACAAGAAAAGAAAGCTCGTCTAGCGGCCTTATACGCCCTTGTTCCTGAATCTCTGCGTAGCAATGACCTTCTCGCTGATAGCTATTTACTAAGCTATCAAGGCGTCGAACGAGAAGTATTCCTTGCAAAGAAAGATTCGCGTACGACAAGCTTAATTTTCCCATGGACTGCGCCCGATGGTTACACCGCTCCGATTGAGTTACTTATTGCTGTAGGTATTGACGGAGAGTTAATCGGCGTCAGAGTGCTTACTCACAAAGAAACACCAGGGCTTGGCGATAAAATTGAATTGAGCAAGTCAGATTGGATTCTAAGTTTTAACGAAAAGTCTCTATCAAACACAGATACCGAAGCATGGAATGTTAAAAAGGATGGTGGCGAATTCGATCAACTCACCGGCGCGACCATCACTCCACGTGCCATTGTTTCGGCGGTATACGACGCTCTAACTTTTTTCGAGACACACCAAGATCAGCTTTTATCTCAAGCACCAAAATCTAAGCTGAGTCTTTAAAGCCATATTAGGCAGGAATAACGATGTCGAATTTAACTGAAATCAAAACCCTAAGTAAGAATGGTCTCTGGTCTAATAATCCAGCAATCGTTCAATTACTCGGTTTGTGCCCGCTGTTAGCCGTAACAGGAACCGTCGTCAATGCGATTGGTCTTGGCTTAGCAACGATGCTGGTATTGTTGATGTCGAATATCGCGGTGTCTTTGATTCGGAACTATGTGAACGACTCTATTCGCCTTCCTGCTTTCGTAATGATTATTGCTTCGCTCGTAACTTGCGCGGAGCTACTCATGCAAGCCTTTACCTATGAGTTGTACCAGATTCTAGGCATTTTCATTCCGTTAATCGTAACTAACTGTGCGATTTTAGGACGTGCCGACGCCTATGCTAGTAAGAACAATCCACTTTTCGCCGCAGTTGATGGCTTTATGATGGGCTTAGGATTTCTCATCGTGTTGGTTCTTTTGGGCGCGGCACGCGAAGTGATTGGCCAAGGAACATTATTTAGCAACATGCACCTCATTTTCGGTGACATGGCGCATGCTTGGGAGATTACACTTGTCGATGATTACAGTAACTTCCTGTTTGCGATATTGCCTCCGGGAGCCTTCGTCGGCATGGGTCTAATCATCGCCCTGAAAAACTGGATAGACACAGAAGTTGAGCGCCGAAAAGTGTCCAATACAGAGCAAATAAAGGGCTCAAAACGCGTTCGAGTAACAGGAAATATTTCCTAAATTTCTATTTTGAGCATTCCCAAAATCTTGTACTAGACTTGCTTCCACATTAAGTCAGTAGAGATGTTTTTTGATGGGTGCACAAAAAGTCGTGTTTTTTCACGCTGCAGGACGCGATAGCTCGAGCTACGGCGAGTTAAATGAACTCGAAGGATCACTGCATCTCACACTTCCTACCGACACAGCATCATTAAGCTCAAATGACGATGTTGTGAAAGGCATTGCGCATCATCCGCACGCCATTCTTTTCGATATCGTCGAAAACGTTGACTACCACGCTCTCATTGACCATCTAGAGCAGAGCTTCCCCGAAAACACCCCAACAATGCTGGGCTTTATCGATGATTCACTAGAGCAGAAGCCCTGTAACATGTTAACCACCTTGCCTTTGGATAGTTATATCGGACACAACTGGGAAAAAAAGCGGGTGGAAAATAAGCTTCAGTCGTTTGTGAAGCTAAAAAAACATAACCAAGAACTTCAAGATCAATTAAAAACAAGCACTGATACTGCATTAACAGCAATGCGGGCAGCATCAGAAATTGGCTTACTAATGCAATTAGTCGAATGGTTGCAAGAATCGAGCAGCATCGATGATGTGGCAAACGCTCTGTTCCGACTATGCAACAGCATGGAGTTGTCGACCTATACCCTAATTCTCGACAACAACGAACGACATTATTACCCAGAGGGCGCTGTTCACGAGGCCGCTAAAAAGATTCTTGATGAAGCGATTACAACGGACATTCGTGTTCTTTCAAAGAATCGCATTTTAGTTTTCAAACTCGAATATCTTGTTATGGTTGTGACAAATGCTCCTTGGGAAGATCAAGAAAAGTACGGTCGATTACGCGACATTCTGTTGCAAGGCTCAGCTCTGGCTGAAGCAAAAGCCCGAACCATCGCCGTCAATAACTTGATTAATAGTCAGCATGACCAAGTGAATTCAATTATGGATTTAATCAAATCGGTCTCGGCAGAAACTCAGATGTATGCGCGCGATATTATGAAGAATCTATCGGACGAGTTACACATCGCCGCGATGACTTTAGATCTCACAGAAGAACAAGAAGCGAAGCTGCTGCAACTCTCAAGTGAAGCCTTTGATTCAATGGAAGTGCTCTATCAAAATAGCGATGCCTTAGAATTGCACTTTCATAGTCTAATCAGCTCGATCACAGCGGTAGAAGCATTAACAAAAAATGTCGTCACAAAATCTGAACCAGAACCACCAAGTGACGACGACGTAGAACTCTTCTAGGCTCTTTTTAACATTGTTTACAGCATTCGCTGACAACCATGTCACGTTCATCTCATTACACGCTTGCCGTGCTTTACCCCTGTTTGTAGGATAGCGCTCTCGAAAGCTAACTTATTTATAAGGGAATGTTTCTTCGATGAAGAAGTTGATCATCACCAGTCTTGTGGCCATGACTGTTTTGTTTAGTGGCTGCTCATCATTTCAAAAAGAGCGCGATCTTGAATTGTATCTAGTCGGTGCTGCACTCACTTATGCGGCGGGCAAACACATTTGTCGAACAAGTAACCACGATGAAAAGTGTGGTCTTGGCGCAGCTGCAGCTTTCGTTATCTGGTATTAAGAACCACTTTCTTGTGAAGCGCGAGGTTGAGCCAGCCAGCGCTTCAAAAGCGATTTATCTTGCAGATAAGGCTCTAGCGCTTTCGACCAAAAGTTCATTCCTGCTTCATATTGTCCTTGGCATAAGCCATCACTACTCGCCACGCGAATACCTTGAGCATCATAAGCTTGCATAATGCAAAGCACTTGGCTTAATCGGTACTCATCCGCCGCAAACTCATTTTTGAATCGCTGCGCCTCAATTGATGCGACAGCACGATCAATTAGCAAAAACTCTTCTGCAGCATCTAGTAAATAGTCTTGGCCGACACGTTCATCGTTGAGCAAAATGATGGTTGCCAAGGCATCAACTCGCTCGGCCTCCCAGCCGGTAATGCGCAATGACTGCTCAACTGAAATCGCACGAATTAGCTCCACTAAAAAATAGAACTGTAAGGTTGTATTAAAAATAGTGTTCTGTACTTCTGGCTGATGTGGAAAGCGCGCTTGTAGATCATCATTCACGCGATAGAGATTAGATAGGGGCAGATAAACACGACGCTCACTTTGCTCATAATAGGCATAGGGGCGCGCCGACACTTCTATCCTAATAGGCTCGTCTAACGACAATTGCTTAGTGACAAAAGACTCTATTGGTAAAGAGAAGTCGTCAAAAATACGCTCGTTTAGGCGGCTATAATCTAAAGCGTATGCAGGCTCGCTCCACGAGATTAATGCATTCTCATCAGCCAAAACTGGTTTGGCAAAAAGCAATACAAACAGAAGAGTGAGCCGCATAAACATCATCATGCTAACCGTTTAATAATCTAGCAGCGTCTTTTGCAAAGTACGTCAGAATGGCATCGGCACCAGCACGTTTGATACACAATAAAGATTCCAAAATCATTTTGTCGCGATCTAACCATCCGTTTTCAAATGCTGCCATATGCATCGCATATTCGCCGCTCACCTGATACACAAAAGTCGGCACACGCAACTCAGTTTTAACGGCTTGTACCACGTCTAAATACGGCATGCCTGGCTTAACCATCACCATATCGGCTCCTTCTTCCAGATCTAAGGCCACTTCATGAATCGCTTCTTGCAAGTTAGCAGGATCCATTTGATAGGACTTTTTATCCGCTTTACCAAGATTTGCTGCTGAGCCAACCGCGTCTCGGAAGGGTCCATAATAGGCCGATGCATATTTCGCCGAGTAAGCCAAAATAGAAGTATTTACATGACCCGCTTCTTCTAATGCTTCACGCACAGCAGAAATACGACCATCCATCATGTCCGACGGCGCTACAATGTCCGCACCAGCTTCTGCATGAGATAAAGCTTGTTTCACTAATGCTTCGACCGTTTGATCATTTAGCACATAGCCATCCTCGTCTATCAAACCGTCTTGGCCATGGCTAGTAAAAGGATCTAAAGCAACGTCGGTAATGACCGCAAGTTCTGGAGTGGCATTTTTCAAAGCACGGACAGCCCGTTGGGCTAAGCCATCAGCATTCCATGCTTCTTTTGCACAATCAGACTTTGCCGATGGAGGCGTCACTGGGAACAACGCGACAGCTGGTATGCCTAAAGCAACTAGCTCTTTGGCTTCTTCGACCAGAAAATCGATACTGACACGCTCAACACCTGGCATGGATGGTACAGCCTCGCGCTGTTGTTCTCCTTCAATCACAAACATCGGATAGATCAGATCAGAAGCTTGCAAAGTATTCTCTGCAACTAAACGTCGGGTTGAATCTTGAGCACGCAAACGACGCATACGAGTATTAGGAAACTGTCGTGATAGCGAAAAAGCCAAAAGTAACTCCAAAAACTAGGTAATCGGTGATAGGGCTATGCCTATTGAACTAAGCTGATTATAGTAAGTCTTATCTCGCTGAGCATCCACTAAGTAAGAGCATTTCATGTCGGTCAAAAAACTCATTCTCATTATTTCCATCGCGGCTGCTTTTGTCGTGTTTTACAGCCTTGGTTTAGATCAATACCTAAGCCTGGATTATTTTCTAGCGCAGCGCGACGCTCTACTTGATTATCAAGCTAACGAGCCTTTTAAAGCTGCCGTAATTTTCTTCCTAATCTATGTCGCGGTCACCGCGCTGTCACTCCCAGCAGCCACACTGATTACACTCGCAGCAGGTGCAATCTTTGGGCTCGTGCAAGGGCTATTGCTCGTCTCATTTGCTAGCACAATAGGCGCAAGTATCGCGTTCTTAATGGCGAGAACTCTGTTCCGCGATTCGGTACAGCAACGTTTTCAATCTAGCTTCAGTAAAATCAATGAAGGCATTGATAAAGAAGGGGCATTTTATCTATTCGGTTTGCGCCTCGTACCCATCTTTCCATTTGTCGCAGTCAACTTACTAATGGGGCTGACAAACTTTCCATTGCGCCGCTACTTTTGGGTGAGCCAGCTAGGTATGTTGCCGGGCACATTTGTCTACGTGAATGCGGGAACACAGTTAGCAGAATTAGATTCGTTATCAGGCATCGCATCTCCTGCAATTTTATTGTCCTTTGCTGCCTTAGGCATATTCCCGTTTGTCGCCAAACGCGCACTGGAACGTATTAAGGCCCAACGCGTTTACAGCGAGTACGATAAGCCAAAGAGCTTTGACTCAAACATGGTAGTAATCGGTGCAGGTGCTGCCGGTTTAGTAAGCTCTTATATTGCTGCGGCAACAAAAGCCAAAGTCGATCTTATCGAGCGCCATAAAATGGGTGGAGATTGTCTGAATACAGGATGTGTACCGAGCAAAGCATTGATTCGATCGGCGAAGATCAAGCATTACGTCGATACCGCAAACACCTACGGCGTGAATGTAGAAAACACGAGCGTTAACTTTGAAGCTGTCATGGAACGCGTGCAAGAAGTTATCAAGAAAATTGAACCTCATGATTCCATCGAGCGCTATACCGATCTGGGAGTGAACTGCATTACAGGCAGCGCCAAAATTCTTGATCCCTGGCGTGTTGAGGTAAACGGCGAAACAATTGCCGCTCAAAATATCGTCATTGCGACGGGCGCTCGTCCGACCATGCCAACTATCGAAGGGCTCAATACTGAACTGGCATACAATTCAGATACGATTTGGAATCTTCGTACACCACCAAAATCTATGGTTGTCGTTGGAACAGGCCCGATCGGCTGCGAACTCGCTCAAAGCTTCCATCGTTTAGGTGTGAACGTCACCTTGGTAGGTCGCGACATGCGCCTATTGCCAAAAGAAGATGAAGATATGTCTTCGCTCGTACTGGCGAAAATGCGCGATGAAGGCATGAATATTTTACTTGGCCATTCTGTTGTCCGCGCTAAAGACACTACTGATAGCTCGCAGCAGCTACTCGTTCTCGACGCTGGCGAACAATCCAAAGAGATCGAATTTGACTGCGTGTTGTTTGCTGTTGGTCGTACAGCGAATACCCGAGGTTTTGGTCTTGAAGAACTAGGTATCGAAAATTCAGAAAACAGCACGATTGAGGTCAACGAATATCTTCAAACTAAATATCCAAACATCTATGCCTGCGGTGATGTTGCTGGTCCTTATCAGCTTACGCATGCAGCTTCGCATCAAGCATGGTATGCATCGGTGAACGCCCTATTTGGCACACTGAAACGCTTTAAAGCAGATTATCGCGTGATTCCTTGGGCGACCTTCACCGACCCTGAAATCGCGCGAGTAGGCTTAAGCGAAGATGAAGCAAAACAAGCTAACATCGAATATGACGTGCACCGCTACGGGATTGATGACTTAGATCGCGCCATTGCCGATAGCGTCGATTATGGTCAAGTAAAAGTGCTGACAGAAAAAGGCAAAGACAAAATACTAGGCGCTTGCATTGTCGGACATCATGCTGGCGACTTGATCACCGAGTTCGTGACGGGCATGAAGCATAATCTTGGCTTAAACAAACTTCTGGGAACGATCCATATTTATCCTACCCTAGCGGAATCGAATAAATACTTAGCCGGAGAATGGAAACGCGCTAGCGTTAAACCGAGCACTCTAAAGCTGGTAGAACGATTCCACCAATGGCGTCGAGGTGCTTAGATAATACTCGGTAGAATTGCCCCTACGACAATACTGCCGGAAGCCACAAAACAACATGCACCGAAAGCTTGCGACATACGAACACGAACAGCTTGCTTTCGGTCATAGAAACTCTTACGCCATTGGTTGAAAGCCGTTGGCTCACGCAAACAATAGCGCACGTCACCGTTTTCAATATCAAGCGTTTGTAGGTTCTCTGTTTCGTCTTGCTCTCGTTTAAAACGAACGATCACAAATAAGCAAACTGCAACAACGAACGACGCAATAATAATGTGCATCAAACCGATGCCTGAATCAGGAACAAGTGCTGAAATCAACATACCGCTAACAAGCAGGCTCAACATCAAACTTAATGCGACAAAAGTACGGCAATTACGCGAGTGACTTCTGCGTGACTTAGATACGTGAAGCTTAATTTTGTCGCCAATATGGAAGCGATCAGCCGCTTCAGGGTCGATACAAGTGAAGCTTACAGGGCCGTCTTCACTTCTATATTCTAGAACAGGGTAGTAACCACTTTTGGTCGTTCCACGATGAGAGGATGGTGAAAAGACATGTTGAACGCTTTTAACAAGTGCATTCATTTTGTGCGTACTTTGAAGGAACCTTACATAGTCCCGCGTCAATAACAGCCCAGCAATTGCCATGGTCGCGGCCATTGCTATATTGTACATCTCAACCAACATCTACTACTTACAACCTCTTATAACACGCGTTTAGCAACATCCTGTCTACACGTTTGCGTTTTCGCTGCCGTCATTCTTATGCTTTCTAATCAACAGCGTCACACTAAAAAGGAGAATTGCTTCTCATTTGGGAGGGTGATTATGCGCACAAAGGCAGTGCTTTGCAAGCACGCATAAAAAAAGCGCGTATAAACGCGCTCACATGGATACTACTTCTTACCTAAAGCCGGACTGAAATCTACTTACTTCTTACTACACTACTGCTTACTACTGGCTAAGCCCTAAATTGGGGCAGAGCCATAATTCATTGTTGGTTTTTTAGGAGGATCTGCTCGTACATTGTCAGCAATCTGGCTAACTGCGCCACCTTTACTCAAAAACGCGTCTACATCTGCGCTGAGTTGCTGTCGAACATTATTACGTAAGTTGGCCGGAGACTCGCTCGAACACGCAGCGATAGGCCCATTGGCTTGCTGAGACATAGTGATACCTTTTTACCCGCACGGTAAAGCTATTTAGTTGTCATTACTGCGCCACTTTGTGTGGCTTAATTTTATAGTTTGTAGCCGATCGGTCTGTAAGGTCTGGAGCTTGGTAGAACTCGTTAATGACCTTCGCCAATTTTTAGCTTACGTAATAAATATAAAGCACATTCTAGCTTTTGCAAGGTAAATGATTGTTTTTTATAGCTTAACATTTATTTACCTATTAACAGTTGTTGTCTTATGTAACGAGATTATTGAATTTCAGGTGTTTTTCGTTACCCGCCACGCAAACGACCAAAACTAAGCTAGGGTTAAAAATATAGCGCAAGGGAAATGACGGCGCGCTAACACCTCTCCAATGTCATTTCCCAAATCCCTAGTTGTTATAAAACTTTAAGGCTTTCCTTTGGAAAGCCTCTTTTTTTTCAATAACTTATATTCCACCTCACCAAGCACTTACTTCTGGTGCTACCATGGTGCTACCTTATTGCACCTCGATATTCAGATCATCTTTATTTACAGTAGTCCCAATAAACTAGATACTTAGATCCAAATACAATAAACGACAAGGATAATAAGTTGTTGCACCGAGGCTCCGAATGGAACAAATGGGACCTACACGTCCACACGCCTGAATCTATACTAAACAATCAGTTCAATACCGATTGGGACACATATGTCCAAACACTATTCAAAAAGGCATACCAAGAACAAATTTTCGCAGTTGGAATAACTGATTACTTTTCAATCGACGGCTACACAAAGCTCAGAAAAGACTACTTGGGCAATGACGAGAAATTGCGATCTTTGTTTAGTGAAGATGAAATCAGCCATATCAAGAACATGCTGATAGTCCCCAATATTGAGTTTAGGCTTAGCAAATTTATCACCGGAAACGCTCGAGAATTAAGTAGCCTCAATAGAAAACTCAACTTTCACGTAATCTTATCTGACGAACTTTCGATTGAAGAAATTCAAACCAACTTCTTACAACAGGTAACCTTTGACAGTTATGCAGAAACTGGTTCGCCGGCACACCAAATGCCACTTACCAAGACCAACTTGGAAAATTACGGAAAGGCGTTAAAAGAGGAACATAGCGCCTTTCGAGATAGCGGACGCAGCGACCTTTATATAGGGATGATGAATGCAGGCGTGGATGAGTCTAATATATTAAAAACCCTAGGCCACCCTCTTTTTGCAGACAAATATCTACTCGGAATAAATCCAGATGAGGACTTAAGTAGAGTGTCTTGGAGTTCTTCCGGCCATGCGAGCCGGAAAAACCTAATTAAACAAGCCCACTTCATGTTCACCGCTAATCCCGGCACTGTTAGGTTCATGCAAGGAGAGTTTCACGATTCTCAAGATGAATTCATACAAGAATTTGGCACAAAAAAACCCTGCCTATGGGGTTCAGATGCGCATGATTTAGAAAAGCTCTTAGAGCCTGATGAGAATAGGCTAACGTGGATCAAGGCAGAATTATCTTTCCGCGGCCTAAAGCAAGTAGTGTACGACCCAGAATCCCGAGTGAGAATACAGCACAACTCACCTCAATCCAAAAGCGAATACCAAACCATTAAGGCAGTCAAATTCATTGACGGTCGAGAGCAACCGGAATTTAGCTTAGCCGACATCCCTATAAGCAAAGATTTAACATCAATTATTGGTGGGAAATCGTCAGGAAAATCTTTATTACTTCATCATATTGCCAAAGCAATTAACCATGAAGCCGTCAAAGATGTTTCCTCCATTTCTAACTCCTCAACATATGAGCATTTAGCGAGATCACCTAAATTTGATTTCGAAGTTACTTGGGATAATGGCGATATCAGTAAGTTAAATGAGTTAGAAAACACAAAGCCTATTACATACATTCCGCAGCTGTATATAAATCAACTCGCAGAGAACGATGGAAAAGATCATCTAAATGAACTCGTGAAATCAATACTCTGCCAAAACGATAAATTCAAAGAGTTTATTACTTCGTCCGAGACCAGAATAGCAAAATTGGAGTTAGAACTATCAAACTCCATTAGCGAATATTTCTTGTTACGTTCCGAGTATGAAAATCAAATAGCTGAAAAATCTCGAATTGGTGAGAAAAAGGCGATTGAGAAAGAATCCACTCGCCTAGAGCTTCAAATAAAAACACTACAAGAAAAGTCTGGTTTCTCAGAAACTGAAAACGAGCTCTATCAACACCTTACCAAAAGGCTAAGTACGCTAAATGAGAGAAAAGAAACCCTCCAAAAGCTTTATCATACATCTAATATAATGGCTGCACTGTTTAATGACCAAAGCTCTAGTATTTTTGACTCTCTAAAACTGAATGCCAACTCAAAATTACCATCAGAATTCAATTCAAAATTTGTCTCTAAAATATTAGATAACGCAAGAGTAGAACTAACTACTGCCCTGCATAACTCCTCTGTTTTCGCTAAAACAAGAGCAGCTAAAACACCTGAACTAATCCAAAAACTTGATAAAGAAATCCAAGCAGTAGCTAATCGACTTACGCCACTATCTAACAAAGTTAAAGATCAAGAGGCTCTTGCCGCTCTAAATAAAACACAGTCTATTGAAAAGGAGAAACTCAACCAGATATTGGGAATTGAACAGCATATACAATCTATAAATGCTCGCGGAAAAGAAGTCTACGAACAAATAGTCAATCACCACAAGCAGCTTACAGAATGCTATCTAAATATTTCAAATGAACTTACAAAAACAGACTACCAACTAGATGAAGGAATTGGGATCAAAGGCGATTTGGGCATTAACACAGATAAATTCAATGAATTTATTAAATCCTTCGATCGTCGTACAAATTTAGAAAAACTTTTCCCTGACCTTTTCGATGAAAGCGGATTTCCTATTTTCCGCAAAGATACATACAACCAATCCATTGAAAAAGCTTTTAGCACAATAAAGAGCAAAGTAGACGCACCTACTCTAAAAAAAGGAGTATCGCTAGAAATTGCTACGAAACGACTTTTTAGCAACTGCTTCGAATTCAACTACATCGTTAATTATAACGGTGATGAAATTGCGCATATGTCACCAGGCAAACGAGGGCTCGTATTACTAAACCTTCTTTTGCACCTCAGTAACGCCACCCACCCTATATTGATTGACCAGCCTGAAGACAATCTAGATAACCGAACCATTTATGACCTCTTAAAAGGCTATATTAGGCAACGCAAAAACAAAAGACAGATCATAATAGTCACTCATAATGCTAACCTTGTTGTCGCATCTGATTCAGAATGTGTGGTAGTAGCTAACCAAAGCGGGCAAGTTCCTGACAAAGAAAATAAAAAACATAAATTCGAATACTGTGCGGGAGCAATTGAACACTCGTTCATATCACCAGAAAAAGACGGAGTACTTTATAAGAAAGGAATTAGAGAGCACGTTTGCGAGATCTTAGAAGGTGGAGTAATAGCCTTCCAAGAACGCGAAATGAAGTATGGTTTTAAATTTTAATTTGTTAAATGACCCTAATTCCCTTCGCCATTAATCCTGAGAATCGCTACGTCGAGGTAAGCCAAGTACCTAGCGGTAGGAAGTGCAATTGTGTTTGCCCCAGCTGTAAGCAACCCGTGCTAGCACGAAAAGGAGCGAAGAAAGAATGGCACTTTTCTCATGACCCCAATCCTGAGACCCCACCAGAGAAAGAGTGCGAACTTTCTTTCGAGGTTTGCTGTAGACAATATCTTGAGCAAATAATGCTAGAAGGCACCGTAAACGCACTTTGTACTCCGGCTTATTACGTTGCTCATACTTGCGAGGAAACATGGCAAACAACCGCACGGGCGGAGGTGACTCAAAGTAGAACCCTTTCATCCCTATCATTTAAAAAGTCGGATCACACTGACCTAGTTAGCCAAATTGGCGACTACGAAATCTTAGTGTTCATTTCGTACCCTGAAAGAGTAAGACCGGAAAATCCAAAGTCTAAATCAAGCGCACTTTTAGAAATTGATATCACATGGGTTAGGCATAAGTACTATTCACAAGATAATGATCTAACTCTGACTGAACTACTTTTACACTTTATGCATGAAAGCTCTGAGAATAAATATTGGCTATATCACCCAAATGAAGGACACGTTAAAGCTCAATTGAAATACGATTACGAGATGGATAAGTGGAAACAAGCTGAGGAAGAACGCCAGTTTATGGTACACATTGAACAACGCTTTGCATTAACACATATCCCTAGCAACAAAAATCACTTACAGAATGAAAGTCAATATCACACAACAAGTCTTAGCCCTACTAACAAAAAACCTAATCGGCATTGCTTGAAGTGTGACCAATACTATACTGGCGATTCAACATGCCCTCACTGCGGCAACTCACACTCGGTGCCGGTTCTATACCAATAAAAAGTAGACTCTACAGGTTGTTGCACGGTTGCGCACCTATAGGGTGCAACCGTGCAACAACCTAAAACGAAGCAGAACTCTCGGTTATCACAACCGATACTTTCTCTGTTCACTTCGGTTCGCGTTAGCCTCTGTTTTGGTTCTAAGCACGGTTGTACTTTCGGTTCTAGCTCGGTTCGTTTTCGGTTGGAGAACCGAGTAGATAACCTATAGCACCCCATTATCTTTAGCCGTTTTGATATGGCGGCATACTGTGGACTTGTTCACCCCCACCTCTTTGGCAATATCCGCCTGACTAAGGCCTGACTCCCGAACCAGCTTAATAACCTTATGATAAGTAGAATCGTCTAAGCTTTTTTGCTCCCAGCTATAGCTTCCTCCCTCCTCCTTCAAACTAAGCTCGAACGGTTCCGATTCTGCACCCGAAAATCCTCTGGCCTTCTCAAAATGTACTTCAAACCTTGCCCCTTCTTTAGCCTCGTAATCCGATGGACGCTTTAAATTAATAACGGAGTCCAGCACATCTTCACGCTTACTAGTGCCACGCTGCCCTCCACCTTTGCCAGCATGGTGAATGAACAACACCGAGCGACCCTGCGCTTTCAACCCCAAAGCCCAGTTCTGGACGATATCCCAGCTTTCAGCGTCATTTTCATTACCGCCTCGGCAGAGAGTCGAGATGTTATCTACGATAATTAGCTTCGCCTCCTCCACCATTGGCTGCAAAAGAATATGAGAAGCCGGATTTGACAGGTTAGGCATCCCTTTTGGCTGCCTATCTGGCGTAAGCACATGGAAATAATCTTTGGGTATTGGCGGCTTGCCTTGCGATATCCCCTTAAAGCGTTCCTGCAAGTCTGCTTGCGCCATCTCCCCATCGATGTACAAGACTGGGGTAGGCTGCTTTACCTCCCACCCTAAAAAGCTTGTTCCCGTAGCGACTGCATGCGCTATGTTCAATGAAAAGAATGTCTTACCTATGCCTCTCGGCGCATAAATCATTGCGAGACCTTGCTCTGGTAGCCAAGGCGCTAGAATGCACTGTCTAGGCGGAATATTCTCCGCCATAAAGTCATTCACACATACCGACCTAAACGGATTCTCATAGCGCACTTGCTGATCAAGTTCAGGATAGCCTTCATAACTAGGGATAGGTTCGTGGTTGCCATCATACATACAATCCCCCCCTACGCTTCAAAGGTGTTATCGGCTAAGAAAGACGAAACATCATCTTGTCGATAGCGTACATAACGCCCCACCTTCACATACGCTAATGGATAGCGTTTTTGACAGCGCCATATAGCCAAGGTCTGCTCACTCACACCCAATATTTCAGATACCTGTTTAGGGGTTAATAGTTTCTCGTTACTCATAAAATTTACTCCACGTTGTTTTCAGTTGATGAACATTTCGGGAGCAAAGGTATAAATTTTTCTTCGTGGATGTAATGGGGTGAAGAGGCCGAGAACCTATAGGTTCAAAATAACAAAAAGTTAATCTAAATTGAGCAAATATATAAACCCTAAACAACAAATTTTCATTTCCTATATATCCTCAACTTAATCAGTTTATATAATCCTCTCTTAAATAATGAATGATAAGGAAAATCATAAATGCCTCTAAGCTGGAATGAAATTCGATCTCGCGCTACACAATTTTCCAAAGATTGGGAGACTGAGTCCTCAGAAAGCGCAGAAGCAAAATCTTTCTGGGATGATTTTTTTAATGTTTTTGGCGTAACTCGAAGAAGAGTCGCTAGTTTTGAAAAACACGTAAAAAAGATCGACGGCAAAGATGGTTTTATTGATCTTCTATGGAAAGGCACTCTTCTGATTGAACATAAATCTAAAGGTAAAGACTTAGATAGAGCCCACAAGCAAGCCCTAGATTATTTTGAAGGAATAGAAGAAAAAGACTTGCCCCAATACGTCATTGTCTCAGATTTCGAGCGCTTCCGATTATACGATCTGGATAACGGCTCCCAGTTCGAATTCAATCTCAGTGAGCTACATCAAAATATTAACCTATTTGGCTTTATTGCCGGCTATGAAACGGGAGTCATACAAAACCAAGACCCTGTAAACATTAAAGCAGCTGAGCTGATGGGCGAGTTACATGACCAAATGAAAGCCGTAGGCTATGACGGTCACGAACTGGAAGTATATTTAGTCAGATTACTATTCTGTGTATTTGCTGAAGATACTGGGATATTTGATAGACAAGAATTTAAAAACTATATCACGCAAAGGACATGCAATGATGGTTCAGACTTGGCAGGCCACCTTGCCACTCTATTCCATGTATTAAACACACCAGAATCAAAAAGATTAAAAAATAGAGATGAACAATTAGCCGCTTTTCCATATATAAACGGAAAGCTTTTTGAAGAAATACTTCCTCCCGCAGGTTTTGACTCTAAGATGAGACAGGCACTTCTTGACTGCTGCTCACTAGACTGGAGTCGTATTTCACCAGCCATATTTGGCTCGTTATTCCAGTCAATAATGGATAAACATGCTCGAAGAAATCTTGGGGCGCATTACACCAGTGAAGAAAACATTCTAAAAGCCATTAATCCACTTTTTCTAGATGAATTACGCGATGAATTTCTTAGGATAAAAGGAAACAAAAATAAACTCGCTCAGTTTCATCAGAAGCTTCGGTCATTAACCTTTCTTGATCCTGCATGCGGGTGTGGGAACTTCCTAGTCATTGCTTACAGGGAACTAAGACTTCTTGAACTTGAAGTGCTTCGAGCTGCCAATAAAGGTGGCCAAATGTCTCTAGACATCAATCAAATGATACAGGTAGATGTTGATCAATTCTTTGGAATTGAACTTGAAGAATTTCCAGCTCAAATTGCACAAGTTGCACTTTGGCTAATGGATCACCAGATGAATTTATTGGTTTCCGAAGAGTTCGGCACATACTTTACCCGCATACCTTTAAGCTCTAGCGGAGCGATCGTTTGTGACAACGCCTTAGAGATCGACTGGAACGATGTCATTAATGCAGATAGTTTAAGTTTTATAATGGGCAACCCTCCCTTTCTAGGTAAGAAAGAACAAAACTCAGACCAGAAGACAAGTCTTAAAAAATTAACCAAAGATCTAAAGGGCGGAGGTAATCTGGACTTTGTAACTGGGTGGTATTTTAAATCTGTTGATTACATCAAAAACCACCCAATAAATTGCGCATTTGTGTCTACAAACAGCATCACACAAGGAGAACAAGCTCCGGTATTATGGAGTTGGATGTTTTCTAAAAATATTGAACTCAATTTTGCCCATAGAACCTTTAACTGGAAAAATGAAGCGAAGGGAAAGGCCGCAGTTCATTGCGTCATTATCGGCTTTAGTAAGAAGATTCATGCCAATACGAAGAAATATATATTCGAATACGATGATGTAAAAGGGCTACCGCACAAAATTAATGCAAAGAAAATTAACTGTTATTTGGTCGATGCATCGAACATTCTTATAGAAAATCGAACAAAACCCATAAGTAACGTTAAGCCCATTGTTAAAGGTTGCGAAGCAACAGATGATGGACACCTCACCTTCACAGAAGAAGAAAAAATTGAGTTCTTAAATAAGGAGCCAAATTCTGCCAAGTACTTTAGACGATTGCGCGGAGGAAAAGACCTAATTGCTGGCCGTGATAGATGGTGCTTATGGCTTAAAAATGCACATCCAAGTGAAATAAAGAAAATGCCATTGGTTGTGGACAGAATCAACAAGGTTAAACAATTTCGCTTGAATAGCCCTAAGGATCAAACAGTTAAAAAAGCAAGTACACCTTACTTATTCGGAGAGATTAGATTAAGTGATACAGGAGACTCTATAGCAATACCAAAAGTTTCTTCCGAAAGAAGGCTCTATGCGCCAATATCTTTTGTCGATCATGATGTTATTCTCAATAACACAGTTCAATTCATCCCTAACGGTTCACTATATGAATTTGGACTAGTTCAATCCACGATGCATATGGCTTGGATGAGATCAGTAGCAGGACGAATGAAAAGTGATTACCAATACTCTATTAAAATAGTATTCAATAATTTTCCATTCCCAATTAACCCGACAGACAAACAAATTTCAAACGTCGAAAATAAGGCTCGAACTATTTTAGATACGCGATCAAAATATATTGGCGATTCACTGGAAGATCTTTATGATCCGTTAACAATGCCTGCTGATCTGTTTAAAGCCCATCAAGAACTAGATAAATCCGTAGACGCTCTTTACACTAAGAAAAAGTTTAAGAGCGAAGCTAATAGAGTTGCGTTCCTATTCGACAAATATCAGGAAGCAGCAAGTTTTTTACCCTAAAGCAAATAAAAAGTAGAGAGTTTTTGAGAACGGGGGCGTTTTTTAACACGGGTCTACGTCCCTGCATAATCACTCTACATTTTAATCTAGAGCTTTATCTAACATAAACGCTTGAATTTTCTCCAAAGGCTCTCTCAAACGCTCTACATCGGCAATGACATAGCGCGCGGTAATATCACCCGATGTTGAGTGATTAACCAAGCTTTTAAGTGCGTACTGAGAGATATCTAAGCTTTCGGCAACCGTTGTAAAGGTTCTTCGTAAATCGTGATAGGTAAACTGTATTCCTGTTTCCTCGATCACTTTATCCATTAAGTAGTTAAACGAATCAATATAGCCATGTTTTGAGCGCTCGCTCGCGAACACATAGCCTTTCTTACGCCGTTTAATTTGCCCCTTAAACAAGTCTCTTGCGTGATCTGTTAATGGCAGTGTTAATGGTCTTCCACTTTTCGTTTCCTGAATCGTGAACGTCTTTTGTTTGAAGTTGATATCCTCAATTTTAAGCTTCGCCATTTCCCTACGACGAACCCCATGCAGTAAAACAAGCTGGAAATAAAAACCAGCAGCTCTCTGGCCGTAAAAAGAGGACTCGGTTAGGGCTCGCATTGCGGCAAACCAATCCTTCATATCAGAGGTTTCAATTTTATTCTCTCGCACTACATCTTTATTCCAAGTGCGCGTATGCGATAAGCGCTTAACAGGGTTATCAGAGAACATGCTTTCACCATTCCCTTTTTCATACTGACCATTGGCGAAATTAAACAGCGCCCCGAGTATCTTCATTACCTTGTTGGCAGCAGAAGGGGACTTTTTGCTTATCTGGAGGTGCCGTTCACTGACCTTATCGCGTGTAATTTCGACCATTGGACTATCAGCCCAATCAACAAAGTGCTTATCAAGCGCATTCTCATACTGCGCTATCGTAGATGCCTTTAACTTAGAGCCCCGATACTTTAGATAGTCCGCATACACTTCACGCAAGGTTAACTTGGATTTCTGTTCGGCTCGCGCCTTATGAATAGGATTTACCCCATCAACCATCTCTGCGATTGCTTTCTGTGCCTTTTTACGCGCTTGCTCAACCGTTAAATCTGGGTGCCGTCCGAGCGTGACGCGAACAGGTTTGCCTTTTACCTTCCTATAAGCGATATATGACTTAACGCCGTTTTTCGTAATGGATAGAACCAAGCCCGGCAAAGCAGAATCATAGTAATAGGTTCGTGCCTTACCTTCCTCAGCCTCCAATGCAGAGACTAGTGCTTTGGTAAATTTAAGCTTCATTGTCATATCTGGTGCTACCGTGGTGCTACCCTAGAGAGAAAACGATAGTAATCTAAAGAAACCCAAATATAAACCTAACCTATTGTTTTTATTATCTAATTAAAACAATAGGCATGTAGAGAAAATCAGGGAAAACTCCCTAAAAAATAACTAGTTGTTATAAAACTTTCGGGCTTCCTTTTAGGAAGCCCTTTTTTTTGCCTTGCGTTTGGTAACGGCCAACAAATATGTGTACTTCAGGTGCTACTGTGGTGCTACCAAAAAACTCGCTTAAACAAATAACTTTCAACATCAAGATTGTGCTCCAGCATCAGCAAAACATTCAGTGGCATAGAGAGATTGGAGAAAAATAGAGGTATTGATAAGGAAAGGATTAGACAAGAGCCGACTTTAACTATTCCGCAATTTAG
>NZ_LWFI01001531.1:0-29181 GCF_001635735.1 Oleiphilus sp. HI0067 | reverse complement strand
TCAAGTTTTGGATCGGCATACAAAGCCGCTTCTCTTGGCATAATGACATCCAGCTTTTCCTGAGCAACCAAGTCTGCAATCACCATATCCAAATTCGGGCGTGACAGTTCTAAAAATTCCTGACGCTTCTCCGCCAAAGCCTTATCAAGCTTCGTTTTCAAGTAACGAAACTCTTGCGCTTTTTCCTCTAAATCCGCGGAAAGTTTTGCTCGTTCGCTATCACTCATAATTGCCGCATCGTTTTGCAAACGCAGTTCAAGTTTGCGCGCAGCCTCACTTACAGCGCGGACCTCAAGGTCTTGTTCCTTAAACTCAGCGACCATTTTATCCGAGAAGCTTTGTGCCGCCTTTGACGAAAATAAAGCTGCTCGCATATCGATCAAACCAAGGCGAGTCTCAGCTGCAACTGAGAAACTAAGCATCGCAAGCATTACCACAGCACTAACTGATCTAATTAATTTCATGAGATAAAATCCTCGTTTTTATTAAAATGGTTGTCCAAGAGAAAACTGGAAAAACTGCTTTTCGTCTTCAGGCGTCGCATTCATGGCCTTGCCAAAGCTAAATCCAAGTGGACCGATAAATGTATTCCACTGCAAAGCTAAGCCAGTTGACCATCTAATTTCTTCAAACGCAAAGTCATAACCTCGTGCGGTATCAAATACATTACCCGTATCAACAAAGTATGCCATTCTCATGGAGCTTTGATCTTTGATAAAAGGCAATGGAAATATTAGTTCAAAACTATTTTCAACTAGCAAATCACCGCCAAATGGATCAGCTGTCGCAAACTGGAACTGCTCAGTTGTCTTGGGACCAAGAGAGTTGTTTTCATACCCTCTTACCGAGTTGATACCACCGGCATAATAATGCTCATAAAATGGCATTTGATCTGTGTCACCATACGCCCCGCCATAAGCAAGCTCGTTCCGCATACGGAAAACAAAGTCGTGTTGACTGCTTAGCGGAACGTAAAAATTAGAGTTATAGCGAACCTTGTAAAATGAAAGATCGCTTCCCGGCACAGTAATCGAAGCGCTTAAACCTTGGCGCCAACCAGCGGTTGGGAACATGCCTCGATTCAACGTACTACGCGACCAACCACCATCAAGCTCATAATTGTTGAATGAATCGCCATACTTTTGAATGAAGCGATCAATTTCTAAGGCGGGTAAATCTCCAACAGATAAGCTCGTATGGTTGTACCCCACTCCAAAGCTTAAACGAGATACCGGGTCTATTGGATAACCGAAAGTGACTGACGCCCCTGTGCTATCAAGAACATAATCAGAACGATTCGATTCATCAAAATCAGTCTCTCTTGCGAAGATACTAAACCCTCGACTAACCCCATCCACCGTGTAATAAGGATTCAAATAACTAAAATTAGCGGATTTGACAGACTCACTAGTATTTACACCGAAGGAAACGCGCTTACCGGTACCAAAGAAGTTATTTTCAGAGACACTTAAACCCAAAGTGATACCACTACCCTGGCTAAAGCCTAAGCTAGCAGAAAGATTGCCGGAGCTTTGTTCTTCGACAGAGTAATTTACGTCGATCTGATCATTTACACCTGGAACCGCAGGCGTATCGACCGTGACGTTAGCGAAATATCCTAGACGAGAAAGTTTTGTCTTAGATGCTTCAATTAGATCAGTCGATGCCGAAGCACCCTCAATTTGAACCATTTCTTGACGGAGAACCTCATCTTTAGTGGTTGTATTTCCGCGGAAATTAATTCGACGAACGTAGTTTCGCTTTCCTGGGTCAACATAAAAAACAATGCTCGCGCTATTATCGTCATGAGGCTCAGGAATTGGATTAACACTCGCATAGGTATATCCCTCGCCACCGAGTGCGCGAGAAATATTGTCTGCAGAGAGCGTTAATTTCTGACGTGAGAATGTATCCCCCTCTTTGACGAGTACGAGCTTTTCTAGTTCTTCTTTTTCTAAAATTAGCTCGCCCTTGAGCTGAAAGTCTCGCACCGTAAATAACGGACCTTCAGTGACGTTAATAGTAATAAAGACGTCCTTGCTGTCCTGCGAAATAGACACTTGCGTAGAGTCGATCGTGAATTTGATATAGCCACTATCAAGATAATACGAACGAATCCGTTCGATATCACCACTCAATTTTTCACGACTATATTTGTCATCACTCGTTACGAACGACCAAAAGGTAGGTGTTTTGAGTTCCATCAAATCGATAAGAGACTCATCAGAGAAAGCATCATTACCAACGATGTTGATATGAAGAATCGAAGACACTTCACCTTCTTCAATATTGATATTGATATTAACGCGATTCTGCTCAAGAACCTCGACTTCTGCGTCAACTGAAGCACTATAGCGCCCTTGAGTGACGTAAGAACGCAGGATTTCGAGTTCCAAACGTTCCAAGGTGACGCGCTTAAAAACCTGACCCTCGGACATCCCAGCTTGCTTCAAGCCTTCCAACAGGTCCTCGGCTGCAATATCTTTGTTACCCTCAATTTCAATCTTAGCTATAGAAGGACGCTCAACGAGAGAAACAATCAGATCTCGATCATCTACAAGCAATTTTATATCTGTAAACAAGCCCGTCTGAAATAGCGATCTACTCGCCTCAGACAACTTCATCGTATCAACTTCTTCCCCAACGGCTATTGGAAAACTCGAGAATACCGTACCAGCCGAAACACGCTGCAACCCTTCAACTTGAATATCTTCGACTTGAAAGCTTTTCGCATTTACAGAGAAAGCAAGCACCATCCCTATCGCTAACGCAAAAAAGGCGGGGTACCAAGAAATACTATTCATTCATTACTCACACACAAAACTACCGAAGAGGCAGCATTAAAGACGCATAATATCGTTATAAAAAGCGACTGCCATTAACATAAACACAAAAGACATGCCGAGTTTTAGCGCCATCAACTGACTCTTTTCGGAAAGCGGCTTACGACGCACAGCCTCAACTAAATAAAACAGAATATGGCCGCCATCCAACATTGGAATCGGCAACAAATTCAGAACACCAAGGCTAACGCTCAAAAGCGCCAGGAACCTCAAGAACTCTTCTAGACCAGTACTAATAGACTGATTTGCGACGCGCGCAATCGTAATAGGGCCACTTAAGTTATCCAGCGAAACTAAGCCAACGACCATTTTTTTCACAGCACCAAAAGTCATCGCAATATCTGACCAAGTCTGTGATGCAGCTGCGCCAACTGAATCAAGCGGGCTATAACTTACTTGAACAATCAACTCTTCTGGGTATTTATAAGGCTCGACACCGACACCTATCTTTCCTACAAGGCGTCCTTGTGATTCGACACCTTCAGGCACAACTTTAAGCGCCACTAAACCCGGAGATTGAGATCGCTCAACTTCAACAATCAACTGCTGACCAGCACTGTTCTGAACAATCTCTACAAATTGATACCAATCATCAATTTCGACTCCGTCAGCAACCCGGACAATATCACCCGATAACATTCCAGACTGATCGGCCGCGCCGCCTTCTATAATAGTGTCCAGTACAGGCTCAATTCTTGGCTTAAAGGGTTCTAAACCGAAACTACGTAATAAGTCAGGTTCTTTCTCGCCAGCTACCCACTTATCTAGCTCAACATCAAACTGCTTACTGACGCCATCAACCTGAGCAGTTAACGATACTGTGTCCGTATCACCAATATAATTCACCAAACCCATAACGAGATCACGCCAACCATGAACGGGCTCATCGTCAATTTGAGTAATAATAGAACCAACAGGAACTTGAGCTTCGTAAGCTGGACTTCCATCGATGACAGCACCAACCTTTGGCTGTATTGCGCTAAAGCCCAATACAAACATTAACCAGTAAGCTAATACCGCAAATATAAAGTTTGCTAACGGGCCAGCGAACGCAATTGCTATACGTTGCGAAACAGGTTTTGAAGAAAAAGCCTGAACTTTGAGCTCACTTGGTACATGACCTTCTCGTTCATCAAGCATGCGAACGTATCCGCCTAACGGAATCGCGGCAACTACATACTCTGTTCCCAACTTGTCATGCCAACTAAAAATCGGCTTACCAAAACCTACGGAAAATCGTAGGACCTTAACACCACATCGTCTTGCCACCCAAAAATGACCGTACTCATGGACGGTCACCAAAATACCGAGGGTAATAATTAACGAAATGACTGACTCTAAGAATTCCATGGCAACTGTTAAACTAACGCTTGTGTTTCGATGAAAGATTCAGCAAGAGAACGAGCATCTTTATCTGCTGAGAAAATATCAGTAATCGTACCGACCTCAGTCTTTGGTGCACGACTCATTGCATTGGCGATAATATCAGGAATATCGACAAACCTGACCTTACCTTTAAGAAATGCATCAACTGCGACTTCGTTCGCAGCATTTAAATAAGCAGAGGCATATCCACCGGCGTCAAACGCTTCGCGAGCCAGATTCAAACATGGGAACAAATCGCTATTTGGCTTTTCAAAATGCAGCGTTGCAATTTCAGTTAAGTCTAAAGGCTTAACACCGCACTCAATTCTATGAGGCCAACTCAAACCATACGAGATAGGCGTACGCATATCCGGCTCTCCCATTTGCGCCAATACAGAACCATCTCCATAACGAACCATAGAGTGAACAATGCTTTGAGGATGCACAACAACCTCAATATCGGCACTTGAAACATCAAACAACCAACAAGCTTCAATCAACTCTAAACCTTTGTTCATAAGGCTTGCTGAATCGACTGATATTTTTCTACCCATTGACCAATTGGGATGAGTGCACGCTTGCTCTGGCGTTACCAACTCAAGCTGATGCCGATTGAAAGAACGGAACGGACCACCGGAAGCGGTCAATAATATTTGGGTTACTTCCGAACCAGGCTTATTCCCACACGCGTAGTTGTGCGGTAAGCACTGAAAAATCGCGTTATGCTCGCTATCGATAGGCAACAGGACACCATTGGACTCACGCACTGCATTCATGAGCAGCGATCCCGCCAACACGAGAGACTCTTTATTCGCTAAAAGAAGTTTTTTTCCTGACTGGGCCGCAGCAAAACTCGAAGATAAACCAGCCGCACCAACGATTGCAGCCATAACAATATCTACTTCATTATGGCTAGCGATAAATGTTAACGCGTCCGCCCCAAACAAAAGTTCCGTGTCGGTACTCGCATTTTTAAACGCCTCAACCGCATCAGCACGCACCTGCTCAGATGAAATAACGGCATACTTGGGCTTGTGAACCAAACACAGCTTTAGTAGCGCCCGCCAATCAGAATGTGCGCTTAGAGCAAATATTGAAAACTTCTCAGGGTGCTGCGCGCAAACATCTAACGTACTTAAACCAATAGAACCTGTCGCACCTAATACACAGACAGCTTCAGAACTCACTGACCACCCCAAGAGATCCAAGCAAAGCTATAAAGAAGTGCAGTTAGTACTGGAATACTAGCTGTAAGGCTATCGATACGATCAAGCACACCACCATGCCCAGGTAAAAGATTACTACTGTCTTTAATACACGCCTCACGCTTGAACATGCTCTCGGTCAAATCACCGAAAATCGAAATAATTGCGACCAACAAAGTAATAATGACAAGCTGAATTGTCATTGACGCACTTAAACCAAGATACGCTGAAGACGCTAACGCCAATAAAACCGTACAAGCCAATCCGCCCCATGCTCCCGCCCAGCTTTTACCAGGAGAAACTGCAGGCGCTAGCTTTGCCTTGCCAAACGCTCTCCCGGCAAAGTACGCGCCGGTATCCGCAGCCCATGTGAGCAATAATGCGTAGAGCAGAATGATATGTACTTCAATATCTAGACCAATACTCATCTCTGCTTCGCGGAGGGCGAGCATCGTTTTCCAGAACGGAATAAGGACAAATAGACCAATAAACAACTTAACTGAGCGTTGCTTCCAAAATCGACCTGTATCTGGGTAGCGAAGCACCAAAACGATCGCGACAAGCCACCACAATAATCCGGCGTATAAAATTGGGGTTGCAGGCAAATAACGCGCAAATATCAGCCAAATAGCAATATAAACAGCATACGCAACACGCAGTGATTGAGCTTCATAACCAGCAATACGTGCCCATTCCCACGCGGCCACAGCAACAATACCACCCACAAACCAGTAAAAACCCTGTACGTCCGTACCAAACACACCCGCCAATGCAAGCGGCGCCAAGATCAATGCAGTAATTATTCGATGCTTAAGCAAACCAAAACCCCTTGTATTTACGCTTAGCTCTTAACGGCTAAGTTCTTCATCTTCTGGCCAATTAACATTATTTAGATCTTCAGCTGACGGCGCATCAGCAAGCTCTCCGGACACTTGTTCGTCAGTCTGTCCGAAACGTCGTTTTCGCAGTGAATAAGCTTTTATTGCCTCTAGTATTTCAGCTTCTCTAAAGTCAGGCCAATAAAGATCTGAGAAATAATATTCCGCATAAGCAAGCTGCCAAAGCATAAAGTTACTAATACGATATTCACCAGCGGTACGAATCATCAAATCCGGCATTGGCAAATCACCAATACTTAAATTTTTCTGGATTAAATCCTCAGTAATATCGGATGGATTTAGCGCTCCGTTAGCAACGTCTTGGGCGAGATGACGAACCGTATTCGCAATATCCCATTGACCACCATAGTTTGCGGCAACCACCAAGGTCATCCCAGTATTGTCAGCAGTTAACGACTCAGCACTTTCCATATGCTTTTGAAGCGACTCGCTAAACTTGGAGCGATCACCAATAATTCTTAAACGAATATTATTCTTGTGAAGCTTCTTAACCTCGCGCTGTAGCGCAAACAAAAACAGCTTCATTAGCGCACCAACTTCAATTGCTGGGCGACGCCAGTTCTCGCTACTAAATGCAAACAAGGTAAGAACTTCTATCCCTTCTTTAGCACAAGCACCTACTACTGAGCGCACGGCCTCTACCCCAGCCTTATGACCGGAAACGCCAATTTGCTTTCGCGCTTTTGCCCAACGATTATTGCCATCCATAATGATCGCAATATGCTTTGGTTTAGAATCTGCGCAATACGGTATCTTTGAACTCATTATTATCTTTAAACACTAATAGGGCCGCATAAAGCAGCCCTTAGTTATCTATTGGGAAGCTTAAACTTCCATCAAATCAGATTCTTTATCTTGTAGCATTTTCTCAACATCAGCTACGTACTTATCCGTTAGCTTTTGCATTTGATCTTCGCCACGCTTTTGGTCGTCTTCAGTAATCTCTTTTTCCTTGACCAAATCTTTAAGCATCGAATTACCATCGCGACGCGCGTTACGAATAGAGACTCGAGCACTCTCGGCGTCTGATTTAGCAAGCTTAACCATATCGCGGCGTGTTTCTTCGGTTAGCGCAGGCATCGGTACACGCACTAAATCGCCAGATGTTGAAGGATTCAAACCTAAATTCGCAGCCATAATCGCTTTCTCAATCGCGGGAACCAAGGGCTTTTCCCAAGCCGAAATAGCAAGTGTACGACCATCTTCAACACTAATATTCGCAACCTGCTTAAGTGGCGTATCTGCGCCATAGTAAGAGACCATGACGCCATCTAAAATACTTGGGTGCGCACGACCAGTTCGAATTTTTGCAAACGCAACAGAAAGTGCTTCCAAGCTTTTTTTCATTCTGTCTTCAGCATCTTGCTTAATATCTTCAATCACTGCGAATTCCTCTTAAAATCTACTAGTTAACTATTCTTGTTCAGATACTGGAGCTTGGGCCGGCTCAATCAAAGTACCCTCAGGTTCGCCAACCATAATAGAAGTTAACGCTCCTGGTTTATTCATATTAAAAACACGTACAGGCATTTCATGGTCGCGACACAAGCAAATGGCAGTCAAATCCATCACACCAAGCTTACGGTCGAGAACCTCATCGTAAGTAAGGCGATCAAACTTCTTCGCTTTTTTGACTTTCATAGGATCGGCATCATACACGCCGTCAACTTTTGTGGCCTTTAAAACAACATCAGACTCTACCTCTATTCCGCGCAAGCAAGCCGCAGAATCTGTCGTAAAAAATGGATTACCTGTACCTGCACTAAAAATAACAACATCGCCGTCTTTCAACCAACGCATCGCGGTCCTACGATCATAGTGCTCGACAACACCACTCATTGGTATTGCAGACATAACACGCGTGGAAATATTAGACCGCTCTAAAGCATCGCGCATTGCAAGTGCGTTCATTACAGTTGCAAGCATTCCCATATGATCACCCGTTACACGATCCATGCCCGCAGCGCTTAACGCAGCACCTCGGAACAAGTTACCGCCGCCGATTACCATACCTACCTGCACGCCAATACCGATTAGTTGACCAACTTCCAGCGCCATACGATCCAGTACCTTTGGGTCGATACCGAAGTTCTCATCACCCATGAGGGCTTCGCCACTTAATTTAAGTAGCACTCGCTTATATTTTGGCTGCAAGTTTGTTGGCATATGTCGTGTCCTGAAAAGCGTATTTGAGCGTAGCGTCACCTTAGTTTTTCTGACGCCATATAAAACAATGCCGCACCTTAAAGCTTAAGGTACGGCACCGGCGCGAATTGTAGCAAGAAGCAGAGTTTGCCGCTACGACAAAAACACTTCTTTAGATCGCATATTAGATATGGAGATTAAGCATCGCCAGCCAACTGAGCAGCAACTTCAGCTGCAAAGTCAGTCTCTTCAACCTCAATACCTTCACCCACTTCAAGGCGAACGAAAGATACGATCTCAGCACCACCTTCTTTCGCTAACTGGCCAACAGTAAGCTCTGGATTTTTAACGAAAGGCTGCTCTGTCATAGAGTTCTCTTTAAGGAACTTCTTGATACGACCACCCATCATTTTCTCAACGATCTCTGCAGGCTTACCTTCCATGTCAGGTTGCGCCTTAATGATTTCTTTCTCTTTCTCTAACTCTTCTTCAGCCATATCTTCTGGGCGAAGAACACGAGGGTTTACCGCAGTTGCGTGCATAGCGATATCTTTAGCTAACTCAGCAGAACCACCAGATAGCACAACAATTGCACCAATACGGTTGTTTGAGTGAACGTATGAACCAACAACTGCACCCTCAAGAGCTACAGCGCGACGAGGAGAGATATTCTCACCAACTTTTTGAACAAGCGCTTCACGCTCAGCATCTAACAAACCAGCAACATCAGTTGAACCGCTAGCAAACGCCTCTTCTGCAACCTTATTAGCAAACGCCAAAAAGTCTTCGTTCTTCGCAGCAAAATCTGTTTCTGAGTTAACTTCTACCAACATTGCTTTTGACGCGTCGTCAGCAACTTTAACAACAACAACACCTTCTGCAGCAGTACGACCAGCTTTCTTAGCTGCTTTCATACCGCTCTTCTTACGCAATTCTTCAATTGCCTTATCTACATCACCGTCCGTCTCAGCGAGTGCTTTTTTACACTCAAGCATACCAAGACCAGTACGCTCACGAAGCTCTTTTACCATTGAGGCACTAATTGCAGCCATGATATTTCCTCATCTATATCGCCTGTAATAGGCATTTAGGTTTGTTAGCGTCGTGGACATCGTTAAATCCCCGCCGCAAAATTTTTAGCTATTTAGTACAAAAGACCTGCAAGCGAACTTGCAGGTCTTTTGATTTTTCAAAGCTTGAAAGCTAACAGATTACTCTGCCGCTGGCGCTTCTTTTGCTTCTTCAGCAACTTCTACGTATTCGCCACCGTTTGACGCAGTGCCTTCAACTACCGCATCAGCAAATGCTTTCGCGTAGATTTGAATCGCACGAATCGCGTCATCGTTACCTGGGATAACGTAGTCAACACCATCAGGATCACTGTTAGTATCAACGATACCGATAACAGGAATACCTAATTTGTTCGCTTCTTTAATTGCGATACGCTCGTTATCAACATCGATAACAAATAACGCATCTGGCAAGCCGCCCATATCTTTGATACCGCCGATACCACGCTCAAGCTTGTCCATCTCACGCGTACGCATCAAGACTTCTTTCTTGGTTAGTTTTTCGAAAGTACCATCTTCTTTCTGCTTCTCAAGATCGCGTAAACGACGGATGCTTTGACGAATCGTTTTGTAGTTGGTCAACATACCGCCCAACCAACGATGATTCACGTAAGGCATACCCGCGCGCTCAGCTTCCTCTTTGATGATTTTGCTAGCCGCACGCTTAGTACCAACGAACAAGATTTTGTTCTTGTTCTCAGCAAGTCTTTTAACCATCGCTAAAGACTCGTTGAAAGCAGGAACTGTTTGCTCGAGGTTAATGATATGGATTTTGTTTCGGGCACCGAAGATGTATTTGCCCATTTTTGGATTCCAGTAACGAGTCTGGTGTCCGAAGTGTACACCTGCTTTAAGCAGGTCGCGCATTGAAACTGCTGCCATGTTTACATTCCTTAATGTATTGGGTTGAACCTCCACGACCCCCATTTAACAACCATCAAGACAAAAGCTATCAAGCACCCAGTTAAACGTGACGAATCATGTGCGGATTTATTTAACTAATAGCATTACTGCCATGCGAATATTCGCGGTGCGGTTTATACCATAAAGACACACCAATGAAAAGCTTAGCCGCCCACTTTGAGTTTTAAGCCTGACCTAAAGTAATAATGGCCTTTGTAATCCGCCACAGTCACTGTAGAATGGCGCGGTTAGGTCTTTTAGACTTATTCGCCCCAGACTTATTAACTACGACTATCTTTTATACTTATGACCGTCACTATTAAAACTCCTGAAGAAATCGAAAAAATGCGCATTGCCGGCGGTTTAGCCGCAGAAGCATTAGAAATGATAGGCCCTTACGTAAAAGCGGGCGTCACGACGGAAGAGTTAGACAAGATTTGTCATGATTACATTGTCAACGAGCAGCAAGCGATTCCCGCCCCTCTAAACTACAAAGGATTCCCTAAATCCATTTGCACCTCGGTTAACCATGTTATTTGTCACGGCATTCCAAGCGAGAAAAAGAAGCTGAAAAATGGTGACATCATTAACATTGACATCACAGTTATAAAAGATGGCTATCATGGCGACACCAGCAAGATGTTTTTTGTTGGTGAACCGAGTATCGCTGCGGAGCGTTTAGTTAGAATTACGCAAGAGTGCATGTATAAAGGCATTGCTTTGGTCAAACCAGGAGCTCGCTTAGGTGATATTGGCGCAGTCATTCAAAAGCACGCTGAGAGCAACTACTACTCGGTTGTGCGCGAGTATTGCGGCCATGGTATCGGCGCGGTATTCCACGAAGACCCTCAAGTCATGCACTATGGAAAGAAAGGCACAGGCATGGAGATCAAAGAAGGTATGACCTTCACGATCGAGCCGATGATCAACCAAGGAAAGCGACACTGTAAATTACTCCCGGATGAGTGGACCGTTGTCACGAAGGATCACAAGTTATCAGCGCAATGGGAACATACGATTCTTGTCACAAAAGATGGTTTTGAAGTCCTAACGATGCGCCAAGAAGAGAAAGAGCATTTCGGTTTAGCATGAACTATCAATTAGCGGAACCAACAATTAAATCCCGCTTTTTAGAACAATCTGGCATTTCACTAACAACACTGTTTGAAGATCTGACCGGCCAAGGCTATCCAGCAAAGGCTACAAAAGAATATCTAAAACGTGCTGCCGATTGCTTCGACGAACTCTATTGTGACGGCGAAGATATCCGAGCGATCATTGGCGCCAAAGCATGGTTTATGGATCAAGTTCTTAACGCTCTCTGGTCACGTTACGCGTTTGATCAAGATAATTTTTCTCTGATCGCTGTTGGTGGATATGGTCGCGGAGAGTTACAGCCTCATTCAGACATTGATCTTCTTATTCTTGCAAAAGATCAGATCCCCACTGAATCTGAAAGCGATCTAAGCAGCTTCATTACTCTGCTGTGGGACCTGTCGCTCGAAATAGGACATAGTGTTCGTACAATCGACGAATGTATTGAGCAAGCAAGCCTAGATGTAACGATTGCAACAAATCTTTTAGAGACTCGAACAATTTCCGGCGCCGAGTCATTAAAATCAACACTCACAAGCCGTATGTATTCTGACGAAGTCTATACGTCCAAAGACTACTTTATGGCCAAGTTCAAAGAGCAAGTCGAACGCCACGAACGTTATGGTGGCAACGAATACAATCTTGAGCCGAACATTAAAGCTTCGCCTGGTACACTTCGCGATATTCAGACAGTTGGCTGGATTACAAAGCGTCACTTTGGCCCTGAGGCCAAAACCGCAAGAGAACGATATCACTTTCTGACGGACGAAGAATTCAACCTCCTTCTTTCAGGGGAGACCTTTTTATGGTCTTTGCGCTATGGTCTTCAGATGGTTGCAAATCGAAGCGAAAACCGACTGCTGTTTGATCACCAACGCAAGGTTGCCAAAATTCTTGGCTACGAAGACAGTGACAATTCACTGGGCGTTGAGCTTATGATGCAGCGCTACTATCGTACTGTACTCGCTCTTGCTGAACTCGCTGATGTGATTCTTCAGTACTTTGATGGTTTTTATCTTAATCCAAATCGAGAGACTGTAACGACTCCACTGAACAACCGCTTTCAAGTTAGCAATGGCTATGTAGAGACGGTAGATGATGGTGTCTTTGATCGCTCCCCGTACGCACTGATCGAAATATTTTTGTTAATGGCGCAAAACCCTGCAATCAAGGGTATTCACGCGACAACGATTAGACTGATTCGAGAACATCAATATCTGATCGATGATAGTTTCCGCGCAGACCTAGCTAACACGACAATGTTCCGAGAGATTCTGCGAACACCGCATAGACTTCACCGAACCTTGCGCAACATGCTTAAGTACAATGTACTTTCCCGTTATTTACCTGAATTTGCCTCGACCGTCGGACAGATGCAGCACGACCTGTTTCATACCTATACTGTTGACGCGCACACCATTCGACTAGTTAGAAACATTGTTCGATTACATGACGAACAGCACAAAGAATCATTTCCGCTCGCCGCTTCGCTCGTCAAAGGACTTCCTAAGTTAGAGCTGTTGTATGTAGCAGGCATTTACCACGATATTGCCAAAGGTCGAGGCGGAGATCATTCCGAACTTGGCGCGATCGACGTTCGTGCATTCTGTCAGCGCCACCACTTTAGTGAGCGCGACACACACTTGGTTTCTTGGCTGGTTGAACAGCACTTATTGATGTCGACAACTGCTCAGAAAAAAGACGTAGCTGACCCTGAGATCATTTACGAGTTCGCAGCAAAAATACCGAGCATTGTCCATTTAGAATATCTCTATGTATTGACGGTATGCGACATTGCGGCGACGAACCCGAAGCTATGGAATACTTGGCGAGCAAGCTTACTACAGCAATTGTTTGTGGAAGCACGCCGCGCCCTACGTAAAGGCGTTGAATCTCCGGTATCAAGAGGTGCCTGGATTAACGCAACTCGCCAAGAAGTGCGTTCGACCCTGTTTCAAAAAGAGTATCTTGCCTCTCACGTAAATGACCTAGTAGATACGCTTGACGACGAGTTCTTCCTTCAAGGAGCAGTTGACGACATCGTATGGCAGTGCGAAGCGATCCTTGCACAAGAAGACAAGGCACAGCCCGTTATTGCCCTTAGAGATAAAGACGATGGTACCAATCAGGGGTTCTCGCAGCTGATGGTTTACCTACGTTCAGACGACGATCTTTTCGCTGCAAAGACCGCGATGCTTGAACAGCTCAACATTAACGTATTGAGTGCGCGCATTAGCTCAGCGAGTGGCGGCTTTACCGTAAGCAACTTCGCGATCACTAATTCTAATGGCGATTCGCTAGCAGACGACCCAGAACGAAAGTCTCTTATTATTGAAAAGCTCTCCGAGGCACTTGATGATCCAAACGACTACCCTGAAATCATTGGTAGACGAACGCCTCGCGCCCTTAAACATTTTTCATTCCCTACTGAGGTTACGCTAAGCAACGATGCAGTAAATCATCGAACAGTCGTCGAGGTCGTAACACCTGACCGTCCAGGACTACTAGCACGTATTGGCCATATTCTTTATCAGCACGATCTAAGCTTGGTAAGCGCAAGAATCGCCACCTTGGGTGAACGTGTAGAAGATGTTTTCTTTATCACGCAAGAAAACGGTTTTCCTTTGAGTGATGTTGAGCAATGCGAAACGCTACAGCACGATATTTGTACGCAGCTAGATGAGCTTGCTAGTACCGAATCCTAATTAATTGAATAGACAAGTACATGAATCCTTTATTAGACAAGCTCCAGCCTTACCCTTTTGAAAAGCTGACCAAATTACTCGGCGAGGTCCTAGCGAATCCTAAACTAGCGCCAATTAAGTTATCTATTGGCGAACCAAAACATCCGGCTCCTGAATTTGTGACCAAGATACTTATCGATAATATCAATAAGGTTGAAACGTATCCGACAACCAAGGGTATTCCTGAGTTACGCGAGTCTATTGCCAACTGGGCAACGCAACGCTTCGATTTGGCACAGTCACCGTTAAATCCAGATACTCAAGTTCTTCCTGTTAACGGAACCCGTGAAGCGATATTTTCATTTACGCAGGCTTGTGTGGACGATACGGCAAACGGCCTTGTTGTTAGCCCTAATCCTTTTTATCAGATATATGAAGGGGCAACATATCTCTCAGGCGTAGATCTTAAACTTTTACCATGTCTTGAAGAACATGGTTTTCAACCTGATTTTGATGCCGTTGATGAAGAAACTTGGCAACGCTGTCAGATTCTATTTTTATGTTCTCCCGGCAACCCCACTGGTGCGGTTGTTGATCTTGAAACGCTAGAGCAGCTCATCCATCTATCAGACAAGTATGATTTTGTACTTGCGTCAGATGAGTGTTATTCAGAAATCTACACGGACGAGACCAATGCGCCAATTGGCCTACTCGAAGCGTGTGTAAAACTGGGCCGAGTTGATTACAAAAACTGTATCGTTTTTCACTCTTTGTCCAAGCGTTCTAATTTACCCGGCCTCCGCTCTGGGTTTGTAGCGGGCGATGCTGACTTACTCGCGCAGTATTTGAAGTATCGTACTTATCATGGCTGTGCACTACCCGTGCATCACCAACTCGCAAGTATCGCGGCGTGGAATGATGAAACTCATGTTGTGGAAAACCGAGATCAATATCGCGCCAAGTTCAAAGCTGTGCTAGAAATTTTGGAACCGGTCATGGATGTTGAGCAGACCGACGCAAGCTTCTATTTATGGGCAGAAACACCAATAAGTGACGAACAGTTCGCGCAACAATTGTTTAAAGAACAAAATGTCACGGTTGTACCCGGTTCTTATCTCTCACGCGCCGTTGGCGGAATAAACCCTGGAGCAAACCGCGTCAGAATGGCACTTGTTGCCCCCGTAGATGAATGCGTCGAAGCAGCAAACAGAATCAAAACATTTATTGAAGGTTTGAAATGAGTACTTCTACCAAAATCTACGGCATTAAAGCTTGCGATACGATGAAAAAAGCCACTACTTGGTTAACCAATCACGATATCGAATTCGAGTTCCATGACTACAAAAAGTCTGGCATCACACAAGAAAAACTCGAGTTTTGGTTAAGTCATGTGGAATGGGATCAACTCATTAATAAACGTGGTACAACTTGGCGAAAGCTAAGTGACGAGCAAAAGACCGATGTAAATAATCAAAAAGCAATCGTACTGATGCTTGAAAATCAGTCGCTTATAAAACGCCCGTTGATCGAATACAACAACCAGGTTTACTTAGGCTTCAAACCTGAGACCTACGAAACAATTTATTCTTAAACGACACGAATACGGAAAGATTATGACAGTAGCAATTGGCCTAGGTGTAGGCTCAAAAAACGCAAATGGCGAATGGCTTGAAACGTTATTCCCAGCTCCGCTATATCAACCTGAGCAAGGCCTTGTTGACGCACTTCTCTCTACATTAGGTTTAGATGGCGGAAACCAGACGCTGACACTCACTGCGGAGCAAACGCAGCTTATCGCTGACACCCACGCACTCGGCGAGCTATCTGTTGTTGCAGAAAAACTAAGAAGCTCAGAAAACCCTGTCGCTCTCGTTATTATTGAAGAAGATACGACAGCATCGAGCACACCAGAGGTGTACTTAAAGCTACACCTTATCTCTCATCGTCTAGTGAAGCCTCACGGCATCAAGCTCGACGGAATCTTTGGTCTACTTCCTAACGTCGCATGGACAAACGAAGGCGCAATCGACTTAGCAGAATTACCACAACGCCAACTTGAAGCGCGTATGCAAGGTAAAGTCATTGAAGTGAAGTCTGTCGACAAATTCCCACAAATGACCGACTATGTGGTTCCTTCTGGTGTTCGTATTGCTGATGCGGCGCGCGTTCGTCTCGGCGCTTATATCGGTGAAGGCACCACCATTATGCACGAAGGTTTTGTTAACTTTAACGCTGGCACCGAAGGCACTTCAATGGTTGAAGGCCGTATTTCGGCGGGCGTTATGGTCGGTAAAGGCTCTGACCTTGGCGGCGGCTGTTCGACAATGGGCACGCTATCAGGCGGTGGTAATATCACCATTTCGGTTGGTGAAAGCAGCTTAATCGGTGCAAATGCAGGTATCGGTATTCCACTAGGCGATCGCTGTACTGTTGAGTCTGGGCTATATATCACAGCAGGTACAAAAGTTGTGATGCTAGACGCTGATGGAAATGAAGTTGAAACAGTTAAAGCGAGAGACCTTGCCAATAAAGCAGACTTACTATTCCGACGTAACTCTGCTAACGGTCGTGTTGAGTGTTTAACTAACAAGACCGCAATTGAGCTTAACGAAGCGCTTCACGCGAACAATTAAGCTTTAATAGATAGGGGCAGCTTAATGCCCCTTCTTCAAGTGATATTTATATTCATACAAAGAGCTTCTGATGCCAGATATCAACACGCCCACTATCAAACTAACGCAACAACTTATTCAGCAACCTTCCGTGACGCCTGATGACCATGGCTGCCAAAAAATAATGGAAGATCGTCTTGATAAGCTTGGTTTTATTTGTGAGGCAATGGACTTCGAAGACGTGACTAACCTTTGGGCGCGTAAAGGCCGCCAGTGGCCGCTCGTTTGTTTTGCTGGCCACACCGATGTTGTTCCAACTGGACCTGAGTACCAGTGGCAATACCCTCCTTTTGAAGCACGCATTGAAGACGGGCATATTCATGGACGCGGTACCGCAGACATGAAAGGTAGTTTAGCGGCGTTTATCACGGCAACTGAGCGCTTCATCGAAAAGTATCCAGAGCATAAAGGCTCTATCGCCTACTTGATTACGAGTGATGAAGAAGGTCCAGCGAAAAATGGAACGGTAAAGGTCATCGAAACCTTAGAAGCTCGTAACGAGAAAATTGACTGGTGTCTTGTTGGCGAACCCTCAAGCACCACAACGCTAGGTGATGTCATTAAGAATGGCCGTCGTGGCTCTTTGAACGCAAAGCTTACTATCAAAGGTAAGCAAGGGCATGTTGCCTACCCGCACCTTGCAGATAATCCTATCCATAAAGCTTCCAGAGCGCTTGCTGAATTAGCAGATATTGAATGGGACCAAGGAAATGAGTTCTTTCCAGCAACCTCTTTCCAAATCACCAACTTTAACTGCGGAACTGGCGCTACTAATGTCATTCCAGGCGTTGGTGAAGTGTTGTTTAACTTTAGATATTGCACAGAGGTGACAGCAGAAGAGCTCACAGAGAAAACCGAAGCAGTACTCGAAAAGTATGACTTAGACTACGACATTGTATGGAACCTGAGCGGACGACCATTTCTTACTGAGGCAGGCCCACTCGTTGAGGCCGCCGTTGCGTCAATTAAAGAAGTCAAAGGAATTGATACCGAGCTATCCACTAGTGGAGGCACATCAGACGGCCGGTTTATCGCGCCAACAGGTGCACAGGTCTTAGAGCTTGGCCCATTAAATGCGACCATTCACCAAGTGAACGAGCACGTAAGCGTTCAGGATTTGAATGATTTGTCAGATATCTATGAAGGTATACTGACGCGGTTGCTAGCGCCATAGTTTACTAGCCCAAGACAATGAATGATCAATTGCCACATCTCAAATGCCCTGTGTGCGGCAAGCCGCTCAAACTCATGGAGCGCACCTTGAGATGTGAGCAAAACCATTGTTTTGATCGCGCTAAACAAGGTTACTTCAACCTACTTCTCAACCAAGATAAATCTAGCAAGAACCCTGGCGATACGATCGAGATGGTACAAGCTCGTCAACGGTTTCTAGCGCTTGGCCATTACCGAGCCATTGTTGATGCTTGTATTAGTCAAATAAGTCATCATGCGAAGTCGCACCAAGTGCCTACCATCACGTACACAGACATAGCCTGCGGTGAAGGCTACTACACTCAACAGTTCCATAATTTTCTAGCACGCGATATGTCTCTTGAATGCGCCTTAACTGGTATAGATATTTCTATACCAGCAATTCGCACAGCTGCCAAACGAGTGAAAGAGGCAGCATGGTTAGTTGGCAATGCGTTTCGATTGCCCGTCTCAGATCATAGTCAGAGCCTTGTAACACATATGTTTTCACGTCCCTGTATGTCGGAAGCACGACGCATCATTATGAATGATGGGCTGCTTCTTGACGTGTCAGCAGGCCAAAACCATCTCATTGAATTGCGGAAGCACTTATACCCAGACGTAAAAATTAAAAAGCGGGTAGAGAAAACACCGATATCAAACGAGGATTTTGAATTACTCGAAGACCAACGCGTTTCTTATACCTTCACGCTCAACTCAAAAGACGCCATTCTTGACCTCATCACAATGACTCCACATGTTTGGCGTGCGCAACGCTCTGAGATCGAGCGCACCGCAGAATTGAGATCGCTTTCATTAAGCTGCGATGTATATGTTGCAAGCTATAAACCAAAGAATCATATAAATGGAAACTAGATTTAAGCTATTCTTTGTGTTCAGCGCACTCTTATTGATATCACTCTCTGGCTTAACCTACGCTGAGTTTTATATGGAAGATTCAGTGCAACAAGAACTAATTGGTCTAGTTTCATTAATAGCAGCAGCCCTATCGATATTTGGCGTTGTCGCTGCATATGTCATGATATTGTGGCAACGACTAAAACGCTTTTTCACTACGGATACACGACGATGACACAGCAACCCGATGTAGAGATTTATATAAAGAATGTTGTGCTCAACGACCTCGCTTCATGGCTCGCCGAAGTTTTTAGCGACACAGATATAAAACTGATCACTAATATCAAATTAGATAGCCCTAAGCCCGTCACTACGCATATATCTCTGGACGAACAACGCATTGAGTTAATGATAACTCCACGCGCAGCAGGAAAGGCTTACACAAGTATATGGTTTAAGAGCCAGAATACTCCGTGGGAAAGTGACCTAGAATGTGCTCATTCGGCGTTAACTAATATGGATACGGAAGTCAGATGTTCTGCAGAATCGTATACGGAATCAGAAGAAGAATTTAGTGAGAAATGGTGGAAACTTACAAGAGATTCAAAAGAATTAGTGGTTTGGGCTTAACTGCCTAGATTTAGCGTGAGCTCCCCACTCACACTAAATCTAGGCAATTACAGCAATTAGCCAGACACAGTATTTGTTATTTAACGACAGATACGTTGTCCGCCTGCTTACCTTTCTCACCAACAGAAATGTCAAAGCGAACATTCTGACCCTGACGCAAACTACGACGACCGCGACCACGAATAGATCTAAAGTGCACGAAGATGTCATCACCTGACTCTGTTGTAATAAACCCAAAGCCTTTATTTACGTTGAACCATTTTACGCTTCCGTAATTTGAGCCTTCATCACCGCCAACTTCGTCATCGGCATCATCACAAGGCTGAGAGCGAACATCTGAGTCAAAAAACAAACTCGAAATCACTGACGCAACTAAAAATAAAACGAATGCTGCCGCGTAGAAAGCCATTCCATTAGACGTATTTAAAAAATCAATTGCTGATTGTTCGCTTGCGAACACATCCAAACGTGAGCCGGCTAAGAATATAAGGAAAGGAAACGGAAGCGCGACCAAGGCACTAATCGTTATCTTCTTAAACATGAAAATATCTCTTTTAAAATTGTTAGCATTATTAATAAGCTACAGATGTAACGTAGCTCAAAGATTTGTTGCCAAGACAACTGCTACATTGAATCACAATATGTTTTTATATAAAACTGCGATTTGTCCAACCTTTCAATTCATTAATCGCTACGACCATAATAAAAGGACTCGCCGCCAATCATGCGTATTTTCGCCGCTTGTTTAGCGCTTATTTTTAGCGCCTCTATCTCCGCATTTGAGCACTTCTCAATCACGCGTGACTGGCAAACGATTGAAGGGCAATACTCTAAGGTTACTTACCCAAAAACTAGAGAGAAAGAAGCCCTGCATGCTCTTGCGTCTGCGGATAATGTACTGCCTCAACTTAGTGACTATTTATCTTGGACACCCTTCGACAAAGTCGAAATCGTATTAAGCGATCAAAGTAGCTCAGCGAATGGTTACGCAACGCCTTTCCCTTATAACCGAAGCGTATTATTTCTCGCATTGCCCTCTGGTGTTAGCGAGCTTCAAGACTACGATAACTGGTTAGACTTACTGATCCTGCACGAGATGACCCATATTATCCATCTCGATAAAACACGTGATGCGGCGAGTTACCCGCGTTACATATTCGGACGGAATATCTTTTCTTTCCCAAACATATTTTTATCTACCTTTTTTAAAGAAGGCCTAGCTACTTACGCAGAAACATCTTTAGATAAAAACGTGGGAAGAGGACAAAGCGCCTACTACGATATGGTGATGCGAACCGAAGTCGAATCAGGTCTCTTACCCTTAGGCAAAATTCAACAAAGCACTAGGGATTGGCCGTTCAACAAAAGCTATAGCTACGGCGTAAAGTTCTATCAATTTTTAGAGTCGAAATACGGTCCAGATAGCATTCCACGGTATGTTGAAGCAACAAGTGGAAGGCTGATTCCTTTTCTCGTCGATGGCCCAGCGAAATTCGCAACATTTTCAGACGGGTTAAAAGAGCTGTGGGCCGAATATTTAACCTGGCTTGAGCTCGAGTATTCACAAACAGTTGAGGTAAGAACCGCTAATCAAACGACTTTTTCTCCTGTTACAAATACTGGTTACATCAATAGGAGTCCTTATTTTGGTGAAGACGGTTCACTGTATTTCATCGCGTTTGATCCTTATGGCCCGAGCACGCTGTCTGTTTCAAAAGACGGAGAGATTCACTCACTAGAACAAACACAATCAACCGCACAGATCGTGTATGTTGACGCAGACCACGTATTTTATATACAACCAAGCCCTTGCGGCCACCACGCAACGAGCAATGCACTCTATGTTTACAACATTGAACTAGGCAAAGCCTCACAAATAAAAGATTGTACGGGCTACAACAGCGCCGCATTTTTTCAGACCAATGACAAGCTAACGCTAGCAGCTGTGAAATCAGATGGCTTAATTAAATCTTTAGTGACCGCTGAGTTTATTAATGGCAATTTGGAAAACGAACGAACTCTATATACGCCAAACTCATATGAAAACTTAGCCACGCCCTTATGGAAAGACGCTAATACAATCTTATTGACGCGAAAGCCACCATCACAGCCATGGCAGCTAGTTGAATATAGTTTGAATGGCCAGTCTTTAAACATCGTATTGAGCGAAGCGAACACCAATATATTTGAAATCTACGCCGGCCCTACCTCACAAAACGTCATACTGAGCAGCGATAAAAATGGATTTATAGAGTTATGGTCATATCATCTAGAACAACAGTCACTGAACCCTTTGACGATCAGTATTGGGGGCGCGAGTTCGGGATCATATAGCGCTCAAACTGGACAGCTCGCCTATCGCTATTACAGCGACAAGGGATGGGACATCGTATCAACCGACTATAAAGAATTATCTCCTGTCATTAATGCGGAAAAGAGCGCGGAGAGAAATGCGGAGAAAACCGCGGAAAGTAACCCAGAAAACAACGCCATGCCAGGTACAGTTCAATCACCTCATTCATACAAGGGCTTAGAATTAGATACAAGCTCGCATCAAGATCGTGAACATAAACCCCTCTTACAACACGACTACAATCCGCTTGAAAGTATTGCACCCCAGTCTTGGTTTTTTGGTTTCACTAGCGACAACACCAACACCACAGCCTCAATCATTCTTAACGGGCGCGATGTCTTAAATTTTCATAACTGGGGGCTTATCGCGGGTAGAGATTTCGACAACGACTTAAATGTCTTTTCTGGCGCTTATACCTTATACAACCATCTCACTGCATTGTACTCACGTGCATACGATTACACCGAAGGCAGCGCCTCGGGGCCCCCAGCCTTCGTAGACAAAGCGCGCCTCATAGAAGACCAAGAAGACAGCGCGTTACTGGCGCATAAAACATGGCGTTTTGATTTTTCCCAATTGACCCTTACTGGAGGTGTAAACAATTATCAGCGCACCCTCGAGGATCAGTTCACCAACACCCAGCAATCAATCCACGTCGAAACATTAGGGCTTAGCGCGATATACAACAACGCCATTCAAGCTTTATATGGGGTTAGCCCAGCGCACGGTCGCACCATTCAACTCAACATCGAACGAGATCGTGTCGAGATAAATTCTGGTGATCAGTCATATGGAAACGTTTGGATCCTTGATTGGCGCGAGTACATCGCACTCTATGGCCCACATACACTAGCCTTGCGCGCATTTATAGGTGAAGCGCAAACTGGAGCAGACTTCTTTGATTTAGGCGATAGCCCGTCCATCACCGCATTTAAACAAGGCTTGATTCACCAACGCGAAAAACCATTGCGAGGCTATCCAGATTCTGCACAAGAGCTTCGCGGCTTTAAGCCAAGTATTTATTCGGCCGATTACCGATTCCCTATCGCCTATGTCGACCAGGGAATCGACGCTTGGCCTATTGGTCTTCACACCATCTCTGGAGCGCTATTTTATGAATCCGGCACGCCAAACCGAGACAAATCAACGTTTGATGCCGCCGGAGTGGAGCTAAATGTCGGTCTAGATTTGGGTTACAGCGCGCTGCCGGTCGCATTGAGGCTAGGCACTGCATTTCCGTTTGACGAAACATCTACCGCACCGGACAAAGATCCAAATTATTACTTAGGGATCGGATACAGTCTCTAAGCTTTTATGGTTAGTTAATACGAAAATCGATTGTCTGCGCTGAGAAATAGTGCAGACATTCTCTCTTTTACCCCTGCTTAATACAGCCACTTTTCTTGAGCTCTTCAAGTTGACCAGCATCAAAGCCAAACTGACCTAGCACCTCATCGGTATGGGCTCCTAACGGTGCACCTAAACTTGGTTCTTGAACCCTATCAAATGGCAAAGCACTTGCAATTTGTTTCACGCTTTCACCGCTTTCTAATTGAACATCAATAAACATTTTCCGCGCCTTAAATTGAGGATGTTCAGCAGCTTCGTTCACTGTAATAACAGGCTCAACGCAAGCGTCTAGCTTGCCAAATATATCGATCCACTTGGCTTGCGTTTGCGCCGAAATCTTTTCTGCAATCGCTGCGCGCAAGGATGTCTGCGTCTCAGGTCTTTGATCGGCAATTTTTGATAACCAGTCACTAAGCTCCAATGTCTGCAATAAGCTCATTGCAAAATTAGGCTCTAAGCTACCGATCGAGATAAACTTGCCATCGGCTGTTTCATAATACTCATAGAATAAGCCTCCATTGAGCATTCCTGACCCTAACTCAGGATCCTGTCCGCTGACTAATGCCCCAGCACCGAACATGGTGTTAAGACTCAATGCAGCATCTGCCATTGATATATCTAAGTATGCACCCTTGCCTGTATTTGGGCGTGCGAATAATGCAGCAAGAATAGACATCACCGCATGATGAGAGCCTCCGGCTATGTCAGCAATTTGTGTTGCAGAAAGTACCGGCCCCGTTTCCTTCCGTCCTGAATAGCTCGCCAGTCCCGATAAAGCTAAGTAATTGATATCATGCCCCGCCCTGTCCTTGTATGGGCCAGTTTGACCGTAGCCAGTAATTGAACAGTAAACGAGCTGTGGGTTAATTGACGACAAAACCTCATAATCTAGGCCAAGCCTTTGCATCACACCAGGGCGAAACTGCTCGATCACAACATCATAATCAGAAATCAATTTCTCGATGATTGATTTGGCAGCAGGATTCTTTAAATCGATCGCAATCGACTTTTTGTTACGATTAATCGATGCGTGCGCCGCCGACACCTTCGCTTTACCTTGACCGACCATAGGCGGCATCACTTTCAATAAGTCAGGCCGATTTGGCGCCTCGATTCTCAGCACCTCGGCTCCCATATCAGCAAGTAACTGAGTTGCGTAAGGACCAGGTAACAAAGTTGAAAAATCTAGGACGCGGACGCCTTCTAATGGTAGGGACATATTCAATGGTAAGCTCTTGTGATTGTTTAAGGTTGCTGTCTTATTCTAGGAATACCGAGGTCAGAGTAATATTACTCTGACCCCAACATGACATCGTGACTCACATACAAACGAAGATCAGACCATTGACCTTGCAATGATTAGCTTCATGATTTCATTCGTGCCTGCGTATATCTTTTGAACGCGCGCATCAGCATAAGCACGTGCAACCGGATATTCCCACATGTAGCCGTAACCGCCATGCAGTTGCAAACATTCATCTATCACATCGCATTGAATTTCAGTGGTTAGATATTTAATCTTCGCCGCTGTCACTACATCCAACTTACCTTCAAGGTGAAGTTCCAAGCATTTATCTACAAAAACACGCACCATAGTGAGCGTTGAGGACATTTCAGCGAGTTTGAATTGAGTGTTCTGGAACGCCGAAATTGGTTTGCCGAAAGCTTTACGCTCTTTAACGTAAGCAAGCGTTTGTTTGAAGATTGACTCAGCATTAGCAATAGCATTCAAACCGACTGACAAACGCTCTTGTGGCAACTCTTGCATCAAGTAAATAAAGCCCATACCTTCAGCACCAAGTAAGTTTTCTTTCGGCACTTTTACATCTTGGAAGAATAACTCAGAAGTATCCTGAGCTTTCATACCAATCTTTTCTAAGTTCGTGCCTTTAGAAAATCCTGCTGAATCCGCATCAACTAATAATAAGCTGGTGCCTTTTGCGCCGCCGTCTGGGTCAGTCTTCGCAACAACGATGTAAAGATCTGCCAACTGGCCGTTAGTAATAAAGGTCTTCGATCCATTCAATACATAGTGATCCCCATCGAGCACAGCATTGGTCTTGACACCCTGTAAGTCCGATCCCGTTCCCGGCTCAGTCATCGCAATCGCGGTGACAATCTCACCGCTTACACATTTCGGAAGATATTTTTGCTTCTGTTCTTCCGTGCCGTAACGCTCGATATAAGGAACCGCGATATCCGAATGCAACCCAAAACCAATGCCACTCAGGCCAAGCTCTGCAACCACTTCATCTACGATCGCGTTATAACGAAAATCTGCGCCTACACCGCCATATTCTTCGACAACTGTTGGAGACAAATAGCCTTGCTGGCCAGCCTTCGTCCACAGTTCACGTGATACATGGCCGTCTTTTTCCCATTGGGCATGGTAAGGCACAGCCTCTTCTTCCAAGAACTTTCGAAGACTATCTCGAAACATCTCGTGTTCAGATTCATAAACAGTACGTGGGATCATATTGAAACCTCTTTATAGCTTGGGCGGAATTGATTATCTCGCCCCGTTTTATGTTTATTACCTTAATTATTCTTATTACTAGATGCCCAACGTGAGACGTCAGGCTTCTAGCACTAATCTTTAAATGTCTCACCTTTCTGAGCCATTTCTTTCAGTAACTCTGGAACTGCAAAGCGATCGCCAAATCGTTCGTGAAGTTCTTCGGCGCGTGCCACGAACTCTGGTAGTCCAGTTTGGTTGATGAACTGTAAAATACCGCCAGTCCACACTGGGTATCCAATACCCATAATCGAACCGATATTAGCGTCACGCACAGACGTAAGCACTTTCTCTTCAAAACACCTAACAGTTTCAATCGCTTGAATATACAAAAGACGATCTTGCAGATCTTCGAGCGCAAACTCAGCGCTTTGACCAAACAACTCCGTTAGACCAGACCACAGGTGTTTCTTGCCTGCTGCGGGGTATTCGTAAAAACCGCCACCAGCTAATTTGCCGGGACGACTCGCTTCTAGCATTTTGTCTACCACAGCATCTGCTGGGTGAACTTTATATTGTTTGCCCTCAGCCTCCATATCACGAATAGTTTGGTTACGAATTTTCTCGACCAAGGTCATGCTCACTTCATCTGTGACGGCAATTGGACCAACAGGGAAGCCAGATAAGAACGCCGCATTTTCGATGGCAGCTGCAGGTACACCCTCGCCCAACATAGCCATACCTTCATTTGCATAAGTGCCAAATACACGAGAGGTATAAAAACCACGGCTATCGTTCACAACAATAGGTACTTTCGCGATCTGCTGAACAAAGTCATAAGCTCGGGCTAAGGTTTCATCGGAAGTTTGCTGACCGCAGATAATTTCGACCAACGGCATCTTGTCGACAGGCGAGAAGAAGTGCAGACCGATGAACCTTTCAGGACGCGCTGACGACTCAGCAAGACCTGTTATCGGTAAAGTAGAGGTATTTGATGCAAAGACACCTGTTTCGAGCATCTGTGCTTCAGCTTCTTGCGTTACCTTGGCCTTTAAACCACGATCTTCAAACACTGCTTCGATAATAATATCGCAGCCTTCTAAATCAGCGGCATCCGCAGTTGGATGAATGCGCGCCAAGGTCGCATCGCGCTTATCTGCACTCAGACGGCCTTTCTTAACTTTCTTATCAAGAATATTCTGACTGTACTCTTTACCTTTCTCTGCCGATTCTTGGCTGACATCTTTCAGAACAACCTCGATACCACGCGTTGATGCAGAATATGCAATACCAGCACCCATCATCCCTGCGCCAAGCACACCCAGCTTTTTGAATTTCGTTTTCTCAACACCCTCAGGACGTGCCGCACCACCGTTGATTTCATTAAGCTGATACCAGAATGTATTAATCATGTTTTTAGAAACCTGACCACATACCAACTCAACGAAATAACGCGTCTCTATGCGCATTGCTGAGTCGATATCCACCTGAAGACTTTCTACCATCACAGACAAGATCGCTTCAGGCGCAGGTAAAACACCTTTCGTTTTGTCGCGCATCATTGCCGGTGCTATCGGTAGCATCTTCGCGAGTGCAGGATTAGTTGGTTTACCGCCAGGTACTTTATAGCCTTTCACATCATACGGCTGCTGAACTTTCGGGTTCGCTTTGATAAATGCAATCGCTGCATCAACAAGCTCGTCTTCAGACGCGACGATCTCATCGATCAACCCCAGCTCTTTACCTTTCTCTGGCTTAAACTGCTTGCCTTCTGTCAGGTATGGCAAAGCAGCTTGCAGACCAAGCAATCGTGACATGCGCACAACGCCGCCCCCACCAGGAAGCAAGCCAAGCGTCACTTCAGGTAAGCCGAGCTTCACGCCTTCGCTGACAGATATTCTGTGATGACAGGCAAGTGCTAATTCCCAACCGCCACCAAGCGCTGCACCATTAATACAGGCAACAACCGGCTTGCCACAGGTTTCGAGATAACGCATCGACACTTTAATGCTCTGTACCATGTCGTATAACTGCTGCGCATTTTCTCGCTGCGTCGCGAACAAATCATCAAGATTACCGCCGGCAAAAAATGTTGTCTTATTCGAACGAAATACCACACCGTCGAAATCATCACCCTTAAGCTGTTCAACCGCGGCAACCATAGACTCGGTGAACTCTTGGTCCATCAAGTTGGCACCAGAATTGGGCTTATCAAGAATCAGGTGAACAATATTATTTTGATCTTTTTCGTAGATAACTGAACTCATGAAATTTTCCTTAAACCTTCTCTAATTCTTGTTCTCAAACACGTTCAATAATTGTCGCGATACCCATACCACCGCCTACACATAAGGTGGCCAGTCCGGTTTTCAAATCACGTGCCTCTAACTCATCGAGAAGTGTTCCAAGAATCATGGCGCCGGTAGCACCTAATGGATGCCCCATAGCGATTGAACCGCCATTCACGTTAACTTTGTCAGGGTTAACACTCATCTCATCAATAAAGCGCATCACTACTGACGCGAAAGCTTCATTGACTTCAAATAAATCAATATCATCTACTGACATGCCTGCGACTTTCAGTGCTTTTCGAGCAGATGGTGCTGGACCTGTAAGCATGATAGTTGGGTCCGTACCAACTACTGCCGTAGAAACAATACGAGCACGAGGTTTCATACCAAATTTCTCACCCGCTTCAGCGCTACCAATCAACACTGCCGCAGCGCCATCAACGATACCCGATGAATTACCCGGGCTATGAACGTGAGTAATACTTTCTACTTGTGGGTAGCGCTGACGTGCTACACCATCAAAGCCCATATCACCCATCATCTGGAACGAGGCTTTTAGCCCGCCTAAGGTTTCTAGATTACTATCTGCGCGAACAAGCTCATCATGAGCAAGTATCGTAATGCCATTGCGATCGGTCACTGGAATGACTGATTTACCGAACGACCCGCGTTCCCACGCAGCCGCTGCTTTTTTATGAGAGTTCATGGCAAAGGTATCAACATCTTCGCGCGAATATCCGCCAAGCGTTGCGATTAAGTCAGCACCGATACCTTGAGGCATAAACCCTGTATCAAAGTTGGTCTCTGGGTCCATTGCCCAAGCACCACCATCACTACCCATTGGCACACGTGACATAGACTCAACGCCACCCGCGACAACAAGATTTTCCCAACCCGAACGAATCTTCATTGCAGCGGTATTTACGGCTTCTAAACCAGATGCACAGAAACGATTGAGCACAACACCAGCAACGTCCTCATCCCATCCCGCTGCAAGTGCAGCAGTTTTAGCGATGTCCGCGCCCTGATCACCAACCGCCGTCACACAGCCCATTACAATGTCATCTACATAATTTGTATCGAAACCATTGCGCTCTTGTAAGGTGTTTAATAAGTCGGACAGCAAAGTAACTGGTTTTACTTCATGAAGTGCGCCAGTCGCCTTCCCTCGA
>NZ_LWFI01001530.1:0-946 GCF_001635735.1 Oleiphilus sp. HI0067 | reverse complement strand
AACGCAATGCAGGTTCTAACAATCAGAAGTATCGCGAGAAGCCACGCCCTGAGCCTATCTCTGATGAAGAGTTGGCAAAAGTAGCGCCAGCAAAAGCGGAAGCAGAAAAAGCGACAACGGATGCTCAAGAAGCACCTGTTGCAGCAACGGACGCAGCACAAAACGACTCGAACGCGACGCAAGAGAAAGCGCCACGCTCAAACAATCGTCGCCGCAACCGTCGTCGTAATGCACCTAAAGCGGAAAACACGACGGCAACTGAAGCTGCAAGCACTGAAACGCCTGCTACTGAAAAAGCTCCGGCAGCAGAACCAGTTGCCAAAACAGCAGCGCCTGCTGAGAAAGTCACTCAGCCAACTGCTGATTCGACAGAAAAAGCAACGGCTAACGCAAAAGCAACTAGCGCTGAAAAGCCAGCAGAAAAAGCAGCGTCGGAGCCTGAAAGTGCAACACCGAATGATACCGCAGTAAGCAAAACTTCAAAAGAAGAAGCGCCTAAAGCCGAAACAAAAGCAGAAAAAGCTGAAAAGCCATCTGCGCAAGCTGAGGCCGTAACGACTGCTGAAACTGAAGCGAAAGAAGACGATACAAAACCGGCACCGCAACGTCGTCGCCGTCGTCGTAGCCCAAGCTCAGAAAAAGAAGCCACTGGCGAACAAGCATCAGGAACCAAAGCCCAATCTGAAGCACCAGCAGAAAAAGCTGAAACGGCAAAAGCTCTAGTGGAGAAAAAGCCTGAGCCGAAGCCGGAAGCTGCAGAGTCTAAATCAAGCCCTGATGTTTCGGTTGCCGTTGCAAACTCAAACGCTAGTACCTTTAAGCCTCAGCGCCCAGCACGCCGTCGCCAGCGAGGTGAAGCAAAACTTGCACACAACGACCCACGCGCGAAAGCTACTGAAAGCCAGCCATCAGCGGCTTCAGCAGCACCAGTGAATGAAGGTGAAAC
>NZ_LWFI01001529.1:0-1230 GCF_001635735.1 Oleiphilus sp. HI0067 | reverse complement strand
ACAGATGATGTTGCTGAACATGTGTTGCGCCACAATTATCGACAAACACAAGCTATTAGTATCGCCTCGCACGAAGCGATTGCTCGCACTGAAGAATATCGCCGCTTAATGAATTCCATGGAGCTAGCAGGCAAGTTGAACCGAGAGTTAGAGTTCTTACCCCTCGAAGAGGAAATGGTGGAAAGAAAATCTATCGGTTCCGGCTTGACTCGCCCTGAGCTAGCAGTGCTCATTTCGTATGTGAAAGGTGATCTCAAAGAGCTGCTAAACGATTCATGTTTCACATCAGATGCTTACGTTGCAAAAGAAGTATTCAATGTATTTCCCTCGCGCTTGAATAAGAAGTTCGGCGAGCAGATTAGCCAGCACCAGTTACACAGTGAGATTGTCGCAACGCAGGTCGCCAATGATATGGTCAACCACATGGGCATTTCTTTTGTTGAGCGGCTTCATACCTCTACGGGCGCGAATGCGACATCAATTGCGCTTGCATATTTGATTGCGAAAGACGTATTCAAACTCGATCATTATTGGGAGTCTATTGAGGCGCTTGATTATAAAGTGCCTGCAACCGTGCAGATCGACATGATGCTAAGTTTAATGACTTTGATACGGCGATCAGTTCGCTGGCTTATCCGCAATCGCCGCTCAGAGCTACACGTCTTAGCAAACATAGAAAGATTTGCCTCTGGTGTGTCACAGATTTCGGCGCATTTGCCTGATTACTTGAGAGGTGAAGTGAAAGAAAGCTGGAACGCTCGGTTCACATCCTTAACTGAACAGGGTGTTCCCGATGAGTTAGCTAGTACAATTGCGGGAGCTTCGTTGAGTTATGCCGCTCTCGGGATTATTGAAGCGCATGAAGCCTCAAATGCAAGCTTAGAGCGCGTGGCTGAAGTGTATTACGGCATTGGCGACTACCTCGATCTTAATTGGTTCGCCCAACAGATCGATCGATTGAGCCCTTCAACCCACTGGCAGGCACTTGCAAGGGAAGCATTTAGAGAAGATCTTGACTGGCAACAGCGCGCGCTTACAAGCGGGCTTCTTGCTATGAAAGGCGCTCCTAAAGACATCGCGAAACGCATTAATACTTGGATGGAGCAGCATGAAGATTTAGTGTTTCGATGGCAGTCCACTTTAACTGAACTTAAAGCGAGCGATGATGCTGAATACGCGATGTATTCCGTGGCATTAAGAGAGCTATTAGATCTTGCTCAGAGCACAACA
>NZ_LWFI01001528.1:0-1016 GCF_001635735.1 Oleiphilus sp. HI0067 | reverse complement strand
GAGTTTTGATGATGATGCGTTGACGCTTCATTTCAATTTAATGCCAGGCGCTTTTGCTACGAGTTTGTTGAGCGAGCTATTTGATTTAGAAGATGCCTCAACACGTCAGATGGCAGAGCAGTGATAGAGAATTAAAATGAAATTGTTACTATCTAATGATGACGGTGTGAATGCAGAAGGTTTGCACTGTTTGGCTGACGAGCTTAGCAAAATAGCCGAAATTACTGTTGTTGCTCCTGATCGTGATCATAGTGGAGCCAGTGGATCTCTCACTTTATCAAGACCTTTAAAAGTCACGACTCTTCGAAATGGTTTTCAATGTGTTGATGGTACGCCAACTGATAGCGTTCACGTTGGTTTGACTGCTTTGACTAATGGAGATGTTGAGCGAGTTGTTTCCGGTATCAATACCCATGAGAACTTAGGTGATGATGTACTTTATTCAGGGACTGTTGCGGCTGCTTTAGAGGGGCGTTTTTTAGAAAAACCTGCCATAGCCGCATCACTCGTAAATCGCGGAAACTGGCATTACGAGACTGTCGCAAAAGTGGTTCGCGATATATTGGAAAACGACATCTTCTCGACTTTACCTCCACGAACTATTCTCAACGTTAACGTTCCTGATGTGCCTTATGAACAGCTAAATGGCTTAAAGATCACGCGTCTTGGTCACCGAGCAAAAGGGAAGCCGCCTGAGCAGTTTTCAGATCCACGAGGCAAAGAGCGTCTCTGGATTTCTACTGCTGGTGAGGGTGATGATGCGGGGGAAGGTACTGATTTTCATGCTGTATCTAATGGTTACGTTTCCGTATCACCTATTCATGCCGATATGACTTCGCATACAGCGCTTGCGACCTTGCAACAAGCCGTGAAAGAGAAGTCTTAATGCCAGAGCAGAGTATTGAAGGCATCGGAATGACCTCTCGCCGAACGCGTCTGAGGTTGGTTCAGCGTTTGCGCGATAAGGGTATTGCTGATGAGCGTGTTCTGGAGGCAATCGCTGATACACCTCGACA
>NZ_LWFI01001527.1:0-565 GCF_001635735.1 Oleiphilus sp. HI0067 | reverse complement strand
GGGCCGAGAGACTTCTGAAACGGACTCTCAACGAAAACTGTTTTAAAGTGTTAGATGCTGATGCTCTCAACATCCTCGCAGAAAACCCAATTTTAATTGAAAGTCTCGATACGAATACGCTTATAACCCCTCACCCTGGTGAAGCTGCGCGATTACTTGACTGCAGCACAACAGATATCGAGGAAGACCGAATAAAAGCGATTAAGGCTCTAAGAGCAAAACTGAATTGTCACGTAACCTTGAAAGGTTCAGGAACTCTGATCACTCATCCTAATACCGATTTAATTACGGTATGCCGCTACGGCAACCCCGGCATGGCAGCAGGCGGAATGGGCGATGCGTTAACAGGAATCGCTGCAGCATTAATCGCTCAGACTTACCAAAACCAAAGCAGCATCAATGACGTTATAGAATTAGCGGTATGCCTTCACAGCCATGCAGCAGATGAAGAGGCCGCCGCACACGGAGAACGAGGTTTGCTTGCTAGTGATCTTGCAGATCGAGCAAGACATATTCTGAATCGAAAATAAATTTACGCTCGTTTCTAAAACCGACTAAAAAGTTT
>NZ_LWFI01001526.1:0-1164 GCF_001635735.1 Oleiphilus sp. HI0067 | reverse complement strand
ACATAATATTTCCTAGAAAATATTCTGGCCCTTCTGCTTCTTGTGGTTTGGTATATTCAATTACCTCGGCCACACTCACGTTTGGCAACACCAACTTAGTGCCTTCAACCGGCAAATATACACTCGAAATTAGCTCTGATTCAGACACTCTGAACTTCCTTCATTTTTTAGGCAAATTAAGAAATGCCTGTATTCTTGTAATACGCTGTCATTAACATAGCAAGGTCTTTTGGTGCAGCAATCCGTTGGCATATACGCTTTTCGATCACCGATTTCGGCATCATGTCGCTGACTGCACTATGCTCACTTTGCGCCCAAACTAAACTGCCACGCCTAGCCAAATCTTTTGCTGTATCGGCGCCATCTTCGCCCATGCCACTAAACACGATGACATTAGCTCGATTACCGTAAGTGAAGCTTACTCGACGCAACAGCTCATCAATACTTGGGGTATATTCACCTTGCCAAGCTGAACCCGTTTTAAAACAAACACCATTGGTAAAATCAATGCTTGAGTCCACGGGGACTTTGTAAATCACGCCGGGGGCTAATTCACACATTCCATCAATTGCAACAACAGGCAATTTCGCGTCTCTGCCAATAACATCAGCTAAGGCTTTAGAACCCACTTCATCGAGGTGCTGCGCGTACAAGAAGCTCGCGGGTATATCTTGGGGTAAGGCGTCTAGAAACTCCTTCACAGCTTCAGGCCCCCCTAACGAAGCAGCTAGCACCCATATATCGAAAACCTCATTGCTTTGGTTTGGATGGAGATGCTGAATAAGCTTTTTAATTAAAAAAGAAAACTCCCTTTCCCTCAGCTCATGCTCACGACTAAAAGGCTCCAACCCCAAAATAACCGGAACAGCTAAATCGGCTATGTATTGCGCCAGCTCATCGCTTGCCAAATCAAAAAATGGCTCGTCAACTAACCAGCATGAAATTTGGTTGTAGCGCTCAAGGTCTTCAATTTTCCAGCTTTGCGGTGCGATACTCACCTGCGCAGAAAAACCGTATCGCTCAGCAAAAATACTTAAGTCTTTTCTAAGTAAAGGATCCTCACTAATTATTCCGAGCGAAGCCTGGATCCTCATCATGTACTCTTATGCTGTTACTCTTGTAGCAGCAAGAACTTCTTCAATTTTCTGCAACAGTTCTTGCTCT
>NZ_LWFI01001525.1:0-638 GCF_001635735.1 Oleiphilus sp. HI0067 | reverse complement strand
GACATAAAGCATTAAGTCGGTTGTAGCAAGGTCAGAAAGCGTATCAAGACCGAAAATGTATACCGCAACTTTCAAAATGCTGAAAACACCCGCTTTAACAACGGCGACGGCATGCAGTAAGGCACTGACAGGAGTTGGCGCAACCATCGCTGATGGAAGCCAACGATGAAAAGGCATGAGAGCGGCCTTTCCGATCCCGAAACAAAATAATACAAGTAACAAGCCAACCATTAAATCTGGAGAAGACTCGTCGAATACGCCGCCAGGCTTAAAGTCTAACGTGCCGGTGATGGCATATGTGCCAAGTATTGCGAACAATAAAAAACCAACGGAAGTCGAAAGTAAAATACCAAGATAAATCCGTCCGCCTTCTTTCGCTTCTTTAGTTCCAGCATGGGTAACTAGAGGGTAGGTTGAGAGTGTTAGAACCTCGTAGAAGATGAATAGAGTAAGCAAATTATCTGAAAAACAAATGGCCATCACCGAGCTGATTGCCAGGGCGAAACATATAAAAAAGCGCGTCTGATTTTTTTCATTATTGCCGCGCATATACCCAATGGCATAGATCGTAGTCACGATCCAAAGAAAGCTGGCAACTAGGGCAAATAGAACGCCTAGTGGCTCAACTAAAAATGAAA
>NZ_LWFI01001524.1:0-827 GCF_001635735.1 Oleiphilus sp. HI0067 | reverse complement strand
AACTAAAATGGGGCCTTAGAGTTAAAGGCATTGATCTGATGGCAGACATCAGTACTCAAATGGTTTTACAAAAAATCGACGCCCTACTTTGCGCTAAAGGTTAAGCAAGTATGGATTTGTGGATTTGGCTGCTTGCTGCACTGAGCTTATTTGTCGGATGCTGGATTCAGACTGCATTGGGCTTTGGAATGGCTGTGATTGCCGCACCTATTATTGTCATCCTTAACCCTTTATGGGTTCCCGTGGCACTCACCTTATGCGCGCTATTCTTGAGCGTTCTCAACACCTGGAATCAGCGCGAATACATCGAATATCGCGCCTTAGCGCTGCCTTTTATTACAAGAATCCCCGGTACGATATTAGGTGCATGGTTACTACTTCAACTCGATATTTTTGCCCTTCAACTGTTTGTCGCCGGATGCGTTTTTGCGGCGGTAATCATTTCTTACTATGGCAAGCAGTTTGATTACACCCCAAGACGAATGGGGCTTGCAGCATTTATCAGTGGAATAATGGGAACGACGACGTCCATTGGTGGACCGCCTATGGCCTTAGTCATGCAGCACGGAAAGCCTCAAAACATACGCGCAAACCTGTCGATATATTTTGGTTATAGCTGCACAATCAGCATGATTTCCTACGCCTATATCGGCGTATTAAATCAGCAGCTACTAATAGAAAGTCTTAGTTTTTTGCCGGTATGCCTATTAGGTTTCGTACTTGGGGTAAAAGCGAGGCCATACATCGATGACAACAATCGATTCAGACCATTGCTGCTTAGCTTATGCTCGATCGCAGCACTTATCGCTTTTATTGGCGCGTTACTT
>NZ_LWFI01001523.1:0-1018 GCF_001635735.1 Oleiphilus sp. HI0067 | reverse complement strand
TGCATATCTAGCTGGATACCTGGTTCGACGTCATGACGAAGTCAGACAGTCTTGGTGGGGTTTTACTAAGCCTATGTTAGTGCTCACTATCGCGGCTTTCCTCTTGCTTAGCGAGCCTGATTTTGGGGCGACCGTCGTAATAGGCGCTGCGTTCATGGGAATGATTTTCTTGAGTGGTGCGAAGCTGCATCAATTCGGTGTTCTCGTTGTCGCCTGCTTATTAATCGTAGTGGCTTTGATTTGGTCTCAACCGTATCGCATGGAGCGATTAATTGGTTATACCGACCCGTGGGCAGATCAATTTGGCGCAGGTTATCAGTTAACACAATCTCTGATTGCTTTTGGAAGAGGTGAAATACTTGGCGTTGGGCTAGGTAATAGCTTGCAGAAGCAGTTTTATTTGCCAGAAGCTCACACCGATTTTGTATTCGCTATTCTTGCGGAAGAATTCGGACTGATTGGTTCTTTAATCGTCGTCGCATTATTTTCGTGGTTGATTTACCGCGCATTCAAAATTGCACGTGTGGCTGAAAAAGCAGGGCTGCTTTTCCATGCTTATTTCTCATATGGCATCGCAATACTACTAGGCGTTCAAGCAAGCATTAACTTGGGCGTGAACATGGGCTTATTGCCAACTAAGGGCTTGACCTTGCCCTTGGTGAGTTATGGCGGAAGTAGTTTGATTATAAGTATTGCTGCTATCGCGATTTTGTTGCGCGTTCATCATGAAACCCTCCATGCAAGAATAGGAGAGTCTTCATGAAAACGTATTTGATGATGGCTGGCGGAACAGGTGGTCATGTATTTCCTGCTCTTGCAACGGCTAGAAAGTTACAAGAGCAAGGGGCGAATGTTGCTTGGCTTGGATCTAATGGTGGTTTCGAGCAGTCGGTCATTGAGAAACAGGGCATACCCTTTTATGGCATTAGCGTGAGCGGGCTAAGAGGCAAAGGCAAGCTTGCTCTTTTAAAGGCTCCATTCAACTTGGTGCATGCCTTAATTCAAGCTTTTGGTGTTC
>NZ_LWFI01001522.1:0-918 GCF_001635735.1 Oleiphilus sp. HI0067 | reverse complement strand
CCATGTGGCCTCTTTTTTACAAGGGAATAAGCCATGACAAACATAACAAAAACATCAATTCAACGCCTTGAAGAGCGCATCTCACTCATCGGCGTAGTGCTCTGTATTGTCGTATTTTGGTCGATGAGTGAAGCGGTATTAGCCGAGAGCAACGAGCCAAAAGGTCAGCTTCAATTTTATTCAGAAGACATGCGTACCGCTTTGGTTGCGCCTCTGGCTTTAGAAACCAATATCACAGGCAACATAAGTGGTCCTATCTTTCGCGCTAATGTTGCGCAGCGTTTTAAAAACCCTTCAGACCAATGGTTGGAGGGGGTGTATACCTTCCCGTTACCGACTAACGCGGCGGTCGATCAGCTGAAAATGTATATCGGCGAACGCGTGATTGAGGGGCAAATCAAAGAAAAACAACAAGCCAAAAAGACCTACGACAAAGCTAAAAAAGCGGGTAAGCGCACAGCATTGCTGGAAGCGCCCAAGGGGAACTTGTTTACAACACGCGTGGCGAATATCGCACCACAATCAGAGATCGTTATTGAGTTTAGTTTCCAGCAAACCTTGGATTTCAAAGATCATGGCTATGCGCTCCGTTTGCCGATTGTGGCGACACCCCAATTTGAAAAACAAAAAAGCCTAGTGGTTAAAAAGGAGCGGGTGAAAGGTGAGCGGGTGACCGTTGATCGAAAAGCATCGGATGGCGTTGAGCGTATTGGCTATCGAGAAACTGAAGAGCCCAATGCCAACCCAGTGAACATTCGTATTGATGTGAATGCGGGTCTGCCATTTGATCGTGCTTGGAGTGATAGCCACGCAGTGCATATCGAGCCCTCTACAGACAGTGCGTTTAGAGTAACTATGGATGGCGGGCCAGACGAGGCAAGTCGTGATTTTGTTCTGAACTGGTCGTATCAAGAACAG
>NZ_LWFI01001521.1:0-1003 GCF_001635735.1 Oleiphilus sp. HI0067 | reverse complement strand
ACTACGGAACCTCGTTACAACTAATCGTAGAATTACTCAGCGGCAACTACCCAATGGTGCCAAAGATTGGCTTTGAGGCTGTTGATGTGCGCGATATCGCGACGTTGCATCGCTTGGCTTACGAAAAACCAGAAGCGGTAGGCAAGCGATTTATTGGCGCAAACGGTTGGGTGATGTTTAAAGATGTTGCCAAGACTCTCAAGGGCGCTTATCCCAACAATAAAGTTTCTACTTTTGAATTGCCTGAGCTACTGTCAAATCTATTGTCTTATGTGGTGAAGGACATGGAGATGGTGAAAGGAGAGGGGGGTAAAACGAAGAAGGCAGACAACTCTGCATCACTATCGCTTGGTTGGACGCCTCATACTGCAGAAGATGCGATTCTTGCTGGTGCCGAAAGCCTAATCAATTTAGGTGTTGTTAAAGCGAAATAGTTATTCCTTTGGCGGAGTGATTTGCTCCGCCTATTCTGATCAGGGTGAAGTGGAAACTATCGCAGAGACATGCCCCGACACGAGTGTAAATTCAACAGCGTCTCCCACCTTAAAGCCGTTCAGCTCAACGTAGCAATCGTATTCACTGCCGTCTTTGGCTTTTAAGAAAACATGATCGATGGTGTCGCCGTATTTGTCGTTCGCCAGCTCAATCCCTAAAAACGCACCTGTAACACCTGCAATCTCTTCGCCTGTGCCACCACCAATTTGTCCACCAATAAGCGCGCCTAAGAATGCACCACCAAAACGTTTTCCAAACGTGGCTTTCGTATTTACTTCTTTGATATTCACAACTGTCCCAGTGAAGCGTTCAATCTCAGGACCCGCTTCCAAATGATCGCTCGGAACAACTTGAGAACCAGTACTGCACGCTACAAGAAAAAGTGAGATCAGCAGTGTGATAAGAATTTTCTCATAATCGGATTCCTTGTTAATGAGCTATGCATGGATGCTCAAATAGCCATCGATAAACATTTGTATTCCGATGACACAAAGAATAAGCCCCATAA
>NZ_LWFI01001520.1:0-8973 GCF_001635735.1 Oleiphilus sp. HI0067 | reverse complement strand
AGCGTATTGTTTCTATTGATTTACTCAAATAGCGCCCACTTATAGTGCGTTTATATAATTGCTCAGTAAATTCATTTGTTTTATGTTTTTATTAATCGGTTTTATCGATGAATAAGCCTTAAAATAACTGAACAACTTCATAAATGTCGTCTAAATTTTATCCACTTACTTAGTGTCGCATGTTTAGGATGTTTATGTTTGTTTCTCTTACTCGTTCTTTTTTGTTGGCTGTATCGTGTTTTGTTGTCTTGGCAGGTATTTCTCCGTCAGCGCCAGCTATTAGCGCTGCTGAGTATGGTGTAGTACTGAACTTGTCTGGTAAGCAGCGCATGCTCACCCAGAAAATGTCTAAAGAGGTGACACTTGTTGCTTTAGGCGTTGATGCGGAACAGCACATCAAAAACCTAAGTGCTACGTCTGATTTGTTTGACCGCACGCTGAAAGGCTTGCGTGACGGCGATGCAGAGCTTGGTCTACCTTCAACGGAGTCGAAACGTATCGTACGACAGCTCGACAAGGTGGATGGTATTTGGGCTGAGTTCTATCCGGTTATTAAAGATGTGATCGGTTCAGGTGCGGTGACGCAGGATCAATTATCTCTAATTGCAGAAAAGAATCTTCCCTTGCTTAAGCAAATGAACAAAGCTGTTGGGCTATACGAAAAAGACGCGAAAAAGAACGGAACTGAGGCCTCACCCGAGCTCGCAACAACGATCAACCTTGCTGGCAAGCAGCGAATGTTGACCCAAAAAATGAGTAAAGAATACTTTTTAGTAGCACTTGGTTTTGATGTTGAAAATAACAAGTTGAATCTACTCGATACTTATTCTTTGTTTGATCAAACGCTCTTTGGTTTGCGTGATGGAGACGACATTCTGCGGTTCATTAGGTGAGGTGAGCGAGAGGCTGAACGCGCAACTTGCTCAATTTAAAATCCAATAAGCTGCTCTATGGTTTAGTTATTTTCTCTTCGAAGTATTTTGAGATCGGGGCAGGTAAGCCTTTTTGTGCACGCGCCTCGTGCGTTAGCCACTCAAGCCTCTCTTCGCGAATACTGTTTTCTTGTCGAGATACTTGGATGCGGACGGGATGGGCCAAGAGTGTGTAATGGCTAAAAATGTGTTTAAAAGGCGTGGCTTCATCAATAGATAAGCCTTTCAAATCAAAGCGTCTTTCTACTTCTTCGAGTATTTCATCGTATGTGTATTCTCGACTTAATTCAGGAAGTGAATGAAGCCCGCCCCAAATCCCGCTAGCAGGTCGTTTTTCAAACAACGTTTCATTGTTGCAAGTAATATCTAAAATCCAGCACTCTTTCACTGGATTTTTCTTCTTTGGTTTTGAGGTTGGGCGAAGCGTGATTGTGTCATTTGCATAGGCTTGGCAGTCAGTTTGAAATGGACATTGTGTGCATTGCGGCTTAGAGCGCGTGCATAGTGTTGCGCCAAGGTCCATGATGGCTTGCGTGTAATCCTCACATCGTTCGGTAGGGGTGTAGTTATCAGCCAATTGCCAGAGCTGTTTTTCTATTTCTCGCCCACCAGGCCAGCCTTCGATATCGTGCAAGCGTGTAAGTACGCGTTTAACGTTACCATCGAGAATTGGTGCTGAGCGTTTGAAAGCAATAGATGAAATGGCGCCTGCGGTGGAACGGCCTATTCCAGAGAGTTCCATAATCTTCTCTACGTCACTCGGGAATGCACCGTCCAAATCAAAGACGACATGTTTTGCTGCTTTGTGAAGGTTTCTCGCACGTGCGTAATATCCTAGGCCTGCCCATTGAGCGAGCACTTGTTGTTCTTCGGCATGGGCCAAGGAATGAATGTCTGGGAAATGCTCCATAAACCGCTGGTAGTAGCCAATGACGGCAGCTACTTGTGTTTGTTGCAGCATGATTTCTGACACCCAAACTCGGTATGGTGTTTTGTCAGATTGCCAGGGCAGGTCCTTTCTACCGTTAATGTCGAACCAAGCTAATAGGCGTTTTGCAAAATCTTTAGTGGGTGAGAATGGGCTTGGTTGTTGGCTCATGTTTGTCGTTTATAGGCTGTATTAGAAAGTCGCTGTAGGATGCTTTTTTAAAATGACTTGTTTATCATGCTGAGCAAAGCGCGAGTAAGCTAGCGCGTCAATAAAAATTAAACAAGAGGAAAGCTTCATGGCATTCAAAGTTAATATTGATGTCGATCGTACTATTACTGTTTCTGCTGACGTTGCAACGGCGTTTGCGTTGTTGTCAGACGTTCCTGCATCTGCAGAGCATTTTCCAAAGATTGAAAACCTCATTGATCAAGGTGATGGCGTTTACCGTTGGGAAACTGAAAAAGTAGGAATTGGTGATCACGCTTTGCAAACCATTTATGCGAGCAAATACGTGTCAGATGAAGCGAATGGTTCAGTTGAATGGACGGCCGTTAAAGGCGAGGGTAACGCTCAGGTTTCTGGTGGTTGGTCTTTAACTGAAGTAGATGGCGGCACAGAGCTAACTTTGAGCAGCTCTGCAGAACTCGAGTTGCCATTGCCAAAATTGCTTAAGATGGCCATTAGCCCAGTGGTTAAAAGCGAATTCGTACGTATGGTAGATACCTACGTCGAGAATATTGAAAGTGCATTGAATAGCTAAGTGAAGCGAAATGCATGAAAACCCTCAGTTTTTACTGGGGGTTTCTTGTTTTTGGCGGTAGGAAGACAGAGGCATAAAGGCTATAATCGCGAGCCTGCTGATAAAGGTGTGATAAAAATGCCTGGTCAGTTGTTTAATATGCAGAAATTGGAGTGATACATGAGCGCCAGAACAGCGCAAGTAGAGCGTAATACCTTAGAGACGCAAATTAGCGTATCAATAAATCTTGATGGTACAGGTGAAGCAAAGTTCGACACCGGTATGCCATTTTTAGAGCACATGTTGGATCAGATTTGTCGCCATGGTTTGATCGACATTGAAGCGCGTGTGAAAGGTGATTTACATATCGATGATCACCACTCTGTTGAAGATTTAGGTATCACTCTAGGACAAGCTTTCGCTAAGGCTGTCGGAGATAAAAAAGGCATTCGTCGTTATGGGCATGCATACGTGCCGCTTGATGAAGCATTGTCGCGCGTAGTGATTGATTTCTCTGGCCGCCCTGGACTCGAAATGGATGTTCCATTTGTAAAAGGCTCTGTTGGTGGTTTTGATTGCGATCTGTTTTATGAGTTTTTCCAAGGCTTTGTAAACCACGCGTGGGTGACTCTGCACATCGACAACTTGAAAGGTAAGAATGCGCATCACCAAATCGAAACCGTGTTTAAAGCTTTCGGTCGAGCACTGCGCATGGCGCTCGAATTCGATGATCGAATGGCAGGTATGATGCCGTCTACAAAGGGTACGCTTTAAGCCGTACAAGTACGTTCTTTCTAAGCGTCTTTGCATGATTGCAAAGACGCTTCTTAGGTAAGTCAAAGCATGAGTTCTATTGCAATTATTGATTATGGCATGGGTAACCTTCACTCCGTTGCGAGTGCGTTTGAACATGTCTGTGGTTCTTCAATTCAAGTTACTTCTGACCCGCCTGTGATTGAATCAGCTGATCGCGTTGTATTGCCGGGTGTCGGCGCGATGCGTGATTGTATGGCTGAGATCAAGCGTTTGGGTGTCGATGAAATTGTTTCCAAAGTTTCCAAAGATCGACCTTTTCTAGGTATTTGTGTCGGCATGCAGGCCTTGATGCAAAGCAGTGAAGAGAATAGTGGCGTTGATTGCTTGGGCTTGTTCGATGGACAAGTAAAGTTTTTTGGCGATGACTTACGTGAAAATGGTCAGCGTTTGAAAGTGCCTCATATGGGGTGGAATCAAGTGGAACAGCGTGATCATCCGCTGTGGCATGGCATTGACAATCAGTCTCGATTTTATTTTGTGCACAGCTACTACGTGCCAACTAGTATTGATCAAAATCTCGTTGCGGGTACGACGCGTTACGGTGTCGATTTGAGCGCTGCTATTATGCGAAATAATGTCTTTGCGACGCAGTTTCACCCTGAGAAAAGTCAGCATGCTGGCTTGCAACTACTTAAGAATTTTAGTGAATGGAATGGTCAGCTTTAAGCTGGCATTGGTTTGGAAATAAATATGTTAATTATCCCTGCAATTGATCTTAAAGACGGCAAGTGTGTTCGATTACGCCAAGGTCGTATGGACGACTCTACGGTATTTTCCGATGATCCTGTTGATATAGCTGGTCGCTGGATGGATCAAGGTGCACGTCGACTGCATTTGGTGGATTTAAACGGCGCATTTGATGGTGTGCCTGTTCATGCTGAGATCGTAAATGCCATTGCTAAGCGCTTTCCGAATTTACCGATTCAAATCGGTGGCGGAATTCGTAGCCTAGATACGATTGATGCCTACCTGAATGCTGGTGTTGAGTACGTAATTATCGGCACGAAAGCAGTGAAAGAACCAGAGTTTGTGACGGAAGCTTGTGCAGCTTTCCCAGGACATATCATCGTTGGCTTAGATGCTAAAGATGGCAAGGTTGCAACAGATGGTTGGGCTGATGTGTCTAGTGTTGAAGCAACAGATCTTGCGAAGCAGTTTGATGAAGCCGGTGTTTCGTCGATTGTATACACGGATATAGCTCGTGATGGCATGATGCAAGGTGTGAATGTTGAAGCGACAGTGCGTCTAGCTCAAGCTTCTTCTATTCCTGTGATTGCATCGGGCGGTGTCACGAATATGGAAGATATCAAAGCCTTGGCTGCGCAAGCTGATCAAGGCATTTGTGGTGCGATCACCGGTCGTGCGATATACGAAGGAACGCTCGATGTGAAAGAAGCGCAAGACTACAGTGATATTCACAGTGGTTACGTTGCGAAAGACTAAGATTTTTAAGGTGTAGTCATGGGCTTAGCAAAACGTATTATTCCTTGTTTAGATGTAGAAAATGGGCGCGTGGTGAAAGGCGTTCAGTTCGTAGATATTCGCGATGCGGGTGACCCAGTAGAAGTCGCTAAAAAGTACGATGAACAGGGCGCTGACGAAATTACCTTTTTGGATATAACGGCGAGTCATGAAGGTCGTGATACGACGATTCATACCGTTGAAAAAATAGCTGCGAATGTTTTCATCCCATTAACGGTTGGCGGCGGTATCCGTAAAGTCGAAGATATTCGTAACATGCTGAATGCAGGGGCTGACAAAGTGAGTATTAATACTGCTGCAGTATTCAATCCTGAGTTTGTTCGTGAGGCGGCAGAGAAGTTCGGTAGTCAATGTATTGTTGTTGCGATTGACGCGAAGAAGGTGAGTGCCGAGGGTGAAGAACCTCGTTGGGAAATTTTCACTCATGGCGGACGCAAGCCAACGGGCTTAGACGCCGTCGAGTGGAGCAAGAAAATGGCAGAATATGGCGCTGGAGAGATTTTGCTCACGAGCATGGATCAGGATGGTGTAAAAAGCGGTTATGATCTCGGTGTTACGCGTGCGATCGCTGATGCTGTTCCAATTCCAGTGATTGCCTCGGGTGGCGTGGGAAATCTGCAGCACTTGGCTGACGGCGTCACTGAAGGTGGTGCTGACGCTGTTTTAGCAGCGAGTATTTTTCACTTTGGCGAATACTCGGTACAAGAAGCGAAAAAGCACATGTCTGATCAAGGTATAGAAATGCGTTTGTAGGCGCCTATTTTTCGAGCATAAAAAAGCCCGATCTTAGAAATAAGTTCGGGCTTTTTGCGTTTTAGGTCTTCCGTTAAGCGTTTCGCTATTAAGCAAACACACCCCAATCATTCAAACGTGTACGCAATTTCAGTGAATCATTTACTTGTTGCGTTGCCTGCCATTGCTTAGTGGCTTTTGCTCCAGCAAGGATCATCATGTCAACGTCATCACCAGTGATTCGTTCTGCAGCGCCCAAAGTGATCGACTTAAACTCTTGCTGGCTAAGCTTAAGGTTTGTGTTCAAAACGAGTTCGTTAAACTTTGTACGCGTGTTTAAGTCGCAACCTGCTTGCTTTGCGATCATGTCAGTAGCGCCAATAAGATAATAGCCAATCGCTTCTCTTAACCAAGCGAGTTGACCTGTTTCAAGATCTTGAAACTCACGCTTGATAGCGATCATCTGAATGCCTGCAAAAATCTGCGCTTCTTTAAGTGTTTCAATGCGCGTGATGAATGGGGCAGGAGTAGCGTATTCATCAACGAGAATTTCCTCGTCGTCTAACGCGCTATGCACGCCAAGAGTAGTCGTGGCTTGGAAGCTCTGTTTCTTTGATAAGTTTACGATGCGATAGGCAGCGTAAGCGAAGAGAGCAAGTGTTAGCGCTTCTAAAGCGTGGATAGCGATGTTCAGCATGTAATACAACTTCCAATGATTATTCTTAGTTGGGGGTAGTATACCGACGATTACATTTTGTTACACGAAAGAGGTAACACTTTGAAGGGGACTTGGGTCACGCCTCGAAGGTCAATTGACCCTCGAGGGTTTTAGCAATTATTTGCAATTACACAGCTTCAGCAAGCCTATGTTCTCGTTCTAGGAAGAATGTGCGCAGATCACCGTAATTGATTGGCTTGCTAAAGAAATAGCCTTGTGCGAAATCACATTTGTTAATGTCTAGGAAGTCACGCTGATCTTCACTCTCAACGCCTTCGGCAACTACTTTCAAGTTTAGTTTGTGCGCAACGGCGATGATCGCTGATGTGATTTCCATGGCATTGAGATCTTCTGGTATGTCGCGTACAAACTCACGATCTACTTTGAGTATGTCGACTGGCAAACTTTTCAGATAGCTAAATGAGGAGTAGCCAGAGCCGAAGTCATCGATACTTACGGTACAGCCATAAGCCTTGATGCGATTCAATTGATCGATCACTGTTTCCATGTCTTGCATGAGCATGCTCTCGGTGACTTCTAGCTCTAGGTTACGGGCAGGCATGCCTGCTGTTTCTAGTGCATTATTCACCGTATTGACTAGGCGTAAGTCAGTGAATTGTCGTGTTGATAGGTTAACTGCAACACGTAAATCTAAGCCAGAGTCTTGGTTGAGTTGATGAATTTCGCTACATGCCTTCTTTAAAACCCAGTCGCCAATCGGGACGATCAGTCCGGTTTCTTCAGCAATAGAGATAAAGTCATTGGGGGAAATTTCACCTTTAACTGGATGACGCCAGCGAATGAGCGCTTCAACACTGTTTATTTTGTTTGTCTTTAAATCGATTTGAGGTTGGTAATGAAGATAGAACTCGTCATTGCTTAGTGCATGGCGAATCTCGTGCTCAATCTCCATAAGATGGCTGGCTCTAACATTCAACTCTTCAGTAAAGAAGCAGTAGCCGTCTCGTCCGCGTTCTTTGGCGCGATACAAAGCCATATCTGCATTGCGCATCAAAGTTTCACTGCAGGTTGAATCGCTCGGAGCGATCGTAATACCGATACTAGTTGAAACGATGACTTCATGCTTGCCCAGTTTGATTGGCTTTTTCAATATCGCGAGAATGTGTTCCGCGATCGAAGAGATTTTGTCATTGTTCGAAATATCATTGAGTAGGATGGTGAATTCATCACCACCTAAGCGTGCTACCGTGTCTTGCTTGCGCACGCATGTTTTAAGTCGCTCTGCGATCGTGCTCAGCAGTTCGTCGCCTGCTTGGTGGCCCAGCGTGTCATTGATACGTTTGAATTGGTCAAGATCAAGGAACATGATCGCTGAGGTATGCTTGTGTCGGCGAGCGCTTAAAACTGATTGATGCAGTCGATCAATAAACAATCGGCGGTTGGCCAGCCCTGTAAGGGAGTCAAACAAGGCGAGATTTTGCATCTTAGAATTAGCGTCTTTTAAAGCACTAATATCAATCGCAGATAGTACATAGTTCGTGATGATTCGGTCTTTGTTATAGACCGCGGCAACTGTGATCGCACACCAATATTCGGTGCCGTTTTTCTTCACGCAAAGTGCCTCGCCTTCCCAGGCTGATTTCAAACAACTATTGTCTAGCAATTGTCTGGTTTCGTTTTCGAGATGGCTCTCGGGGGACAATATATCAATCGATTGTCCGATCACTTCGTGGTGCAGGTAGCCGTTGCTACGACAGAATTTCTGATTAACGTATTCGATGACACCATCAGCGTTAGTCATGACGATACTTGCACCGCTATTTGTGACCGCACTGCTCAGCTTCGACATCATTTGTTCGGTAGCTTGGTGGCTCGAAATATTGTTTTTAAGTCGCTTATTTAATCGAATGAGTACAAAGCTCATTGCCGCGAATATGATGGCTAAAGAACCAAACACGAAGACTTTCAGTAGCAGCTCATCATTTTTATGAGATGAAATCTGTAGTGATGAATCTGCTAATAGCGTGAAGCTTGAAAGTGCGAGGATGCCGCCCAAACATACTTTTCTTATTGTTGATGCACTAAGCACAAGAATACCTACTCGAATTATATTTTTTATGTAATTTCAGTGTAGGGGAGTGGATTAGTTAAGCAGGGGGAGTATCGTTTTTTTGTGTAACGTTTGTAAGCTGTTGAGTAAAGGTATGAAAGTAAATATGTGTATGGAGGAAGAATAACTAGGCCATGCATTGCGCATGGCTTAGTTAAATTAATGGCTTAGATCAGCTCTTTTGCTTTGGCTGTCCAATCAGCGAAACCTTTTGTTTTCGCGAAGGCTTCTAATTTTTTCTTATCGGCCGCACTCGGGTTTGCGACCTGTTTGAAACTTGTGATTCCAGCCTCTGCAAGTTTCTTCGCGGTCGCTGGTCCAACGCCCGGTAGCTTACTTAAATTATCAGCAGCTTTCTTAGCCGCCGCTTTTGCTGGCGCAGCTTTTTTAGTAACGGCTTTCTTGACCGTTTTAACTTCTTTCTCGACTGCTTGCTTAGCGGTTTTAATTTCTTTCTCAACGGCTTTCTTCGCAGTTTCAATTTCTTTCTCAACGGCTTACAAACGTTACACAAAAAAACGATACTCCCCCTGCTTAACTAATCCACTCCCC
>NZ_LWFI01001519.1:0-1369 GCF_001635735.1 Oleiphilus sp. HI0067 | reverse complement strand
TTAGGGGATCTTGGGCAGCGAGTCGCAAGACAGGTTGGCGAACTCCTTAATGAAGAAATTAAGGTAGAGTGGTATGGCGATCCCGACCACCGAAGTTATCAAGTGGATTTTAGTAAAATCGAGCGCACCTTGGGATGGAAGGCAGCATGGAATGCAGAGCGGGGTGTGAAAGAGATTGTTGCCGCCCTTCAAGCAGGTACTTTGGATAAAACGCCCGAGACAATAACTTTAGACTGGTATAAGCAGCTTGTTTTTTGGGCGAATAAGCTTCGCGGAATGGAAATTTATGGCGGCCTATTGGAGCTAGCTGACTAATGAAAGGCATAGTATTAGCCGGTGGCTCGGGTACGCGTTTACACCCGATCACGCTAGGTGTATCAAAGCAGTTATTACCTATCTATGACAAGCCGATGATCTACTATCCATTGTCGGTATTGATGCTTGCCAAGATTCGCAAAATCTTAATCATCTCAACCTCCGAGGATCTTCCTCAGTACAAGCGGCTTTTAGGTGACGGATCGCAGTTTGGTATTCAGCTTGAATACGCCGTACAAGAAAAGCCGGAGGGTCTCGCGCAAGCCTTTATCATCGGTGAAAAGTTTATTGGTCAAGATTCAGTGTGTTTGGTTTTGGGTGATAATGTATTTTACGGCCCCAACTTCTCGCCGAAGCTTCTTGAAGCAAAACGCAAAGTCGAAGAAGAGCAAATAGCCACCGTGTTTGGTTATCAGGTAAAAGACCCTGAGCGCTTTGGAGTAGTAGAATTCGATCAAAACAAACAAGCTATATCTATTGAAGAAAAACCTGCCCAACCAAAGTCAAAACATGCCGTGACGGGATTGTATTTTTACGATAATCGTGTGGTCGACATCGCAAAAGCCGTACAACCTAGCTCGCGTGGTGAGCTGGAAATTACTTGCGTCAATAATGCCTATCTTGAGAAAAACAACCTGTTTGTAGAAACCTTAGGGCGTGGCTTTGCTTGGCTAGATACAGGCACGCATGAAAGCATGCTTGAGGCATCCCAGTTTGTAGAAACAGTCGAAAAACGCCAGGGTTTCAAGATTGCCTGTTTGGAGGAAATAGGCCTGCATAATGGATGGCTCTCTATCCAAGATCTTTTGGACAAAGTGAAGCAAATGGGGAAGGGGCAATACAGCGCTTATCTAAAGGAAATGGGAAAGGAGTTAGTTGAAGCTGAAGGGGCAGAACAACTGAAAAATTCGGAAGCAGTAAAAGATCAGGAAGTGTTAAAAGAGCTATGATTCCAGTTACGAAACCTTATTTACCAGATCGTGCAACAGTCGATGCCTATATCGACAGCATTTACGAGACCAATTGGCTTACTAATAACGGCCCTCTTGTTCAA
>NZ_LWFI01001518.1:0-1614 GCF_001635735.1 Oleiphilus sp. HI0067 | reverse complement strand
CATTAAATCGATAATGCCCATCGGCGAGCTCACATAACGCAATCGCCGTTTTAGCTCGGTCTCGCCATGCTCTTCCGGCGCATCTGCAGCAACCCAAACACGAACAAGGTAATCAATCAGAAACAACAGAGTGAATAAAACAGAAAGATATAGCGAATCCGCTTCGCGCGGCTCATCATCGACCGAAACAAGAAGCGCTTCAGTCATATTGAAAAAAATAGCAATGGCAATCGATAAATAGATAATCCAGGCTACGACCGATTTATGAGATGGCTCATTTAAATAACCGTACCAACGTTGGCGATGTGACAAAACGTGCTTCCCTTACTAGAACCAGAACTGCGATGCAGCGATTTATGTTGATTTAAAGCATTAGAATCAACTTTTTATTGGTCTTTCAAGTTTAAAAATAGCATTTCAACGACCATAATACGCGCGACGAATCACTATTGAGAGCCGATAGATGGGAAAACATATAACTCAAACATTAGTACCACTAAATATCAGCGTATTAACCGTATCCGATACACGTTCGTTTGATACAGACACGTCGGGGCAATATTTATGCGACAGCCTTGAGGAAGCGGGGCATACGCTCTGCAAACGCAGCATCGTAATAGACGACATTTACCAGATCCGAGCACAACTTTCAGCATGGATCGCAGATGATGAGTCTCAGGTTGTCCTAATCACAGGCGGCACGGGTTTTACGAGTCGAGACAGCACACCTGAAGCTGTTAGCCCCCTGCTGGATAAGTTGGTTGATGGGTTTGGCGAAATGTTCCGACAGTTGTCTTTAGAGCAGGTCGGCACATCAACAATTCAATCCAGAGCGCTAGCAGGCATGGCAAACGAAACACTTATCTTTTGTCTGCCAGGCAGTAACAATGCGTGTAGGACCGCGTGGGAAAATATCATCGTCTCACAAATTGACAGTCGCCATAGCCCCTGTAATTTCGTACCTCAGCTTAAAAACATCGATATCGATGCATGCCTAAGTCGCGAGCAAGACGAAAACTAAGCATTGATCACTACTAATCAGCAATTCATAAAATAGAGACACCATGGACCAAATTACGATCACGACACCAGACGACTTACATTTGCATTTCCGAGACGGAGACATGCTTAACGAAACCGTTCCAGCAACAGCACGTTGTTTCGCTCGAGCAATCGTAATGCCGAATCTTGTACCACCGGTTACCAATGGAGCCGATGTTGCTGCGTACCGACAACGCATCGAAGCGGCGCGTCCCGAGGGAAGTAACTTCACACCATTGATGACGATTTATCTTACGGATAAAACCACACGTGAAGACATTATTTCTGCAAAACAAGCAGGAGCGGTCGCTGCGAAATTATATCCAGCAGGTGCAACAACTAACTCAGATGCTGCCGTATCAAGCTTAGAAAGTTTAGACCCTGTGTTTGAAGCCCTTGTCGAAGAAGGCATGCTTCTGTTAATTCACGGGGAAGTCACTAGTCACGATATCGATATCTTTGACAGAGAGAAGTTGTTCATTGAGCAGCATCTGCGCCGCATCCATGAGAGCTTCCCAAAACTTAAAATCGTTTTTGAGCACATTACGACAAAAGAAGCGGTTGAATTCGTTC
>NZ_LWFI01001517.1:0-835 GCF_001635735.1 Oleiphilus sp. HI0067 | reverse complement strand
AATTTTTCCGTCTAGGCAGTGGATGTTGCCCTCAGGAGTAATTACGAGAGGGTTGATTTCTAACAACGCTAAATCGTAATCATGGAAAAGTTTAGAAAGCCCCAAAAACAACTTTGTGAACTGCTTAATCTGATCGCCAGCGAGACCAAGTTGGAACGCTAGATCGCGTGCTTGGTATGGTTGAGCACCTACTAAAGGATCGATTTCTGCTTTCAGAATTTTTTCTGGCGTTTCTTCTGCAACGGTCTCAATCTCAACACCGCCTTCGGTAGACGCCATGAATACAACGCGACGCGTAGAACGATCTACAACAGCACCAAGATAAAGTTCTTGGTCAATATCAGTACAAGACTCAACTAAGATCTTACTCACTGGCTGGCCGTTTTCGTCGGTCTGGTAAGTCACCAAGTTTTGGCCTAACCATTTTTCAGCAAAGGCTTTGATCTCTTCTTTGCTATCGACGAGTTTTACCCCACCCGCTTTACCACGCCCACCGGCGTGAACTTGCGCTTTAACGACCCACTTGTCGCCGCCGATTTTGTCAGCAGCGGCTGCAGCCTCTTCCGCTGTATCACAGGCATACCCTTGTGATACTGGCAGTCCGTACTCAGCAAAGAGTTGCTTTGCCTGATACTCATGTAAGTTCATAGCTTATTCCGTTGTATTAATGAGTGAGCGGCAGGCGTACGACTAACACCACAAACCTGCCCCTAGTTAACACCTATACTTATAGGCGAATCTAAATTATGTATTATTTGCGTTTCTTTCTGTTTGCTACGTGAATAGCGTGTCCTGAAACAGCTAAAGCCGCCTCGTGCACAGATTCAGAAAGCGT
>NZ_LWFI01001516.1:0-927 GCF_001635735.1 Oleiphilus sp. HI0067 | reverse complement strand
ATCGGCGCATCAGGTTGTCGCGTTCTTGTCACATTACTCCATGAAATGATCAAACAAGACGCAAACAAAGGTTTAGCAACATTGTGTATCGGTGGTGGCATGGGTGTTTCGTTAGCGGTTGAGCGCAACTAATGTTCAATATCGTTTTATATGAGCCCGAAATTCCACCAAACACAGGGAATGTTATTCGGTTGGCAGCCAACACAGGCTGCCGATTGCATCTCATAGAACCACTTGGTTTCGATCTCGATACGAAAAAATTGCGTCGTGCGGGGTTAGATTACCACGAATTTGCGGATGTCTTGACCTACGCCTCATATCAAGAATTCGAGGCTAAACATGCTGGTGCAAGAATCTTTGGCATGACAACAAAAGGAAGTCGCCCACACACGGAAATTTCTTACCAAGAAAACGACTTCTTTTTGTTTGGCCCTGAAACTCGTGGATTACCTAGTGATGTTCGAGAGGGACTAGGAACGGACTTTTGTATTCGAATTCCAATGTTGGAAGGAAGTCGCAGCTTAAACCTGTCTAATTCAGTTGCGATTGTCGTGTATGAAGCCTGGCGTCAGCTTAGCTTTCAGGCTGGAAGTTAGATCTGCATAGATTTTTTCGCTCATAAAAAACCGCTAAACAATAAATGCTTAGCGGTTTTTTATGGATTGCAGTCACGCAGTCTTACTGAACTGTTGATTCAGCTGCTTCAGCGCTTGCTGCTTCTTGCTCCTGCTGCTGTTTCTTTGCCATTGCCTGCGCAAACATCGCGTCAAAATTGATCGGCGCTAACATCACTGGCTGGAAACCACCTTTAACAACGATATTATCAATACTTTCGCGAAGATATGGGAACAACAAGTTAGGGCATACAGCACCTACTGCATGGTGGTACTGAACACCTTCTAAACCGACGATTCTGAAAATACCAGC
>NZ_LWFI01001515.1:0-848 GCF_001635735.1 Oleiphilus sp. HI0067 | reverse complement strand
AAAAGAGCCAATTGGTAACAGATCGTGCGAACTACTCGCGCTACATACACAAAATCTTCTCCGTATCAGCAGTGAGCTTGCTGTTGAATGGAAAGAGTCAATGCGCAAACAATTTGAGGATCCAAGACAACTAGACGGTTTCTTTGAAGATGAGATCGATGCTGCAACAGCGCTACTGAAAGGAGCCGCTGAAAACCTCGAAGTTATTAGCGCTTTGAAATTGCTACGACCGATGGGCAGCTCCGCAAAAAAAGCAAAATTTCAACGTCTCGAAGCTTGGAGAAGTGGCCTTTCTCTCCCCTTCATCACTGAGAATTTAGACGTTAGCATTGCCATGATCGAAACGCTGCAAAAAAACATACCTAACGCAGAGTTATCATCAACCACTTCTATTTTAGAAAGTGCGAAAAACCGTCTAATGAGCATAAACCTACCTTTAGCAAAGGCGATAAAAAGTAACGAACAGTACAGAGAGCTAAAAGACATTGCGCAGGACTTAATTCATGCTCATTCGGAGTTAGAAAACACGCTGACCAAGATGGGCATTCATTTAGGCTTCAATAGTCGCGATGGTGATTAATGCGCCGCAGACAATTTTTAATAGACGGGTTGACGCTTTGCACAGGCCTTATTGCACTGCCTTCAGTATCTTCGGCATTCGATACAAAACAAAACGATGCAATCTTAAGTGCTATAAAAATAGGAGATCGCTTCGCACTCTGTAAGTTAGAGAACAACAGCCCCCCACAACTACTTGAGCTTCCAGGACGGGCGCATCAAGTCCTGTTTAATCCCAATAAATCAATGGTAGTGGCGGTCGCGAGACGACCTCAAACTTATCTCACTAT
>NZ_LWFI01001514.1:0-1227 GCF_001635735.1 Oleiphilus sp. HI0067 | reverse complement strand
GCGCCCATACAAATACAGGGACACTTGCCATTAATAATATGGTTCCCCAGTAAACAACCTCTGGCCCTGAACCAATAATCGCGCCAATTACATAGCTAAATGCAATGACCGTAATGCCCAGATGGCGTGTCCACTGAAAGTTTTGAGTGCCTTTCCTAGAAAGGTGAATCATAATGCTCGCTAGTGAGCAAAAAAGATAAGGGATCAAACTTGATAGCGATGCAAGTAAAATAATAAACGTGAAAAGTTTAACCAGATCGCCTGTGAAGTTAGCTAACACTAAAAGTGATATCAACACGGTTGAAATTGTGACTCCCCAGATAGGGCGCCCTTTTGCGTCTTCCTTGCAAAAGATTTTAGGAAATAGCTTTTTCTTGGCAGCGACATAAGGCACCTCAGCTTGAATAAGCATCCAGCCATTTAACGATCCGAGTACCGAAATAATGGCGCCAATCGCAATAAAGTGGAAAGCCCAGCTACCCCATAAGGCGCCCGCCGCATCCGCAAAAGGGGCGGTACTTTTTTGAAGTTCGGCAGGAGACATAATGCCGAATATTGCGGCAGATACAACAAAATAAAGAATTGCGACAAACAAAGTGCCGTAAATAGTAGCTCGAGGGATATTCTTTTCAGGATTCTTTACGTCACCAGCAGGAACGGTTGCAGATTCGAGTCCCAAAAATGCCCACAAAGTAATGGAGCAGGTGGCCAAGATTGCATTGAATGTAGGCAGTTCACTGACATTACTCACTGCATAATTGCTCGGCTCGAAGTAAAAGAAACCTGCAAAGGCAAATAATGCCAACGGTATTAACTTTAAAATAGTTGTGATTACTTGAATTAAACCTACAGATTTCAGTCCTTGTAGGTTAATAAAATAGAGTAACCATACTGTCCCTAGCGTCACGATTACTGCGAGTCCGGAATTATCTTTAAGTTCAGGAACGAAAGCAGTTAGATAACTTGTGAATGCAACCGCAAGACCGGCGTTTCCGGTCCAGGCCGCAATCCAGTGTCCCCAACCCACCAAAAAACCAGCAAATTTTCCAAAACCTTCTTCGGTATATGCAAGCGGGCCACATGCTTTTGGTGAATCGAGCGCTAAGCGAGCGAAGACAAATGCTAATAAAACAGAGCCCGCACCAGTGATCGCCCAGCCCCACAGCGATATCGGACCGAAGTCACTCAGTGATGATGGCAAGAGGAATATTCCTGAGCCAATCATGT
>NZ_LWFI01001513.1:0-553 GCF_001635735.1 Oleiphilus sp. HI0067 | reverse complement strand
AGCTCTTGCGCTAATCGAAGATGAACGTCGTTGAGTTCATCTGGTTGGCAGCGATGTTTGCGCGCGAGTTGATAGGCTTGACCTAAGCGTTCGTCTATAAAGTTTAATCGGTTAGGGTCTAGCTCAAAGCCTCCGACAAAGTGGCGAAGTGTATTAGTCGCTTCCTCAATTTGAATACTAGCTTCTTCGAATAAATCTAGCGCTTCGCTAATGCTAGATTCTTCAGCAGGCAGTGAGCTTAAGGCATGCTTGGCGCGCTGAAGGAGTGATAGTGCTCCATGCTCATCATTACTGCTTGCAGCTATAGATTCATGCGCACCCGCAAGTAGCACTTCAGCATTGGCAAGTTTGCTTTGCTCTTGCTCAAGTTGTTCAAGTTCGCCGTCTTGGAGTGCTAGCTTTTCAAATTCGTCGACTTGAAAGTTGAGTACTTGTAAGCGCGCTTGGGTTTCTTCTTGGTTGTTTATCAGCATGTCTAGCTGGCGAGCTTTCTTTTGCCATGCTTGATAACTCTCTTTTACTTCCTTAACAAGCGTTTCATTGCCTGCATAAT
>NZ_LWFI01001512.1:0-919 GCF_001635735.1 Oleiphilus sp. HI0067 | reverse complement strand
CTTCGTTACCTATGACAGCCGACTGTTCGACCTTCATTTGTTCTTTTAGCGCATTCTTTTCAGACACAATATCTGCCCAATACGCTCTGCTCGGATTCTGAAATAAAAAATGGATATCGATGTGTTTCCCGAGCGCCAAAAACAATGGTAGCCATTGAGGAGGAATAGCCGCTAAACCAAAGATAAATAACCGTTTGGGAAGTGCTGCTTTACCTACACTGCTTTGTGCAAGATGTCTAGTTAAAGACTGCAGTTGTGCGGAACGATGATGTCGCTGATCTACGGGGATACCTGGATATAAATTCAACCAAAGTGAGCGTTGCCACGCTTCATCGCTTTCTTTGTTAATGCCACTACCAAAGTTTTTATCATTATCGATAAAACCACCCTGCTCCCAAGCATCAATCCAATCAGGCCGATAGTTTTGATAAGCATCAAAATTATCAGCGAGCAATTCACTCACCTGAAACAATATTGCTGGACTGAGTTCTGTTTGCTCGGATTCAGACCTACTTTCACGTGCAACAAGCGCTTGAATGTATTGGCGCACAGGCTGGAATTCATCGCGTTCAATTAAGTCGGGTAATTGCCGAAAAATCTCCCAACGCAGATTACTCTTCTCGAAGTGTTGAACGCTGTTTTGCTCTACAGCACCGGTGCCATCCTCTTCACCAGTAATATCTAGCTTATCCATCAAACTCCATAAAAACGCGCCGGGCATCATGCTGTCGATCATGCATGAGACACCCTGATTTGCAGAAATCTGCTGATTCAACCACACGCCCATACCATGACTCTGGGTAAGAATGATGTCGGACTCAAATGGGTCCGCGAGCGGATCTGCCCGCATAATCTCAGCAAGCACAGTCGCCAAGTTCGCAGTTTTGTTAGAGGGGTAAAGATAGAGCATGACAGTCCT
>NZ_LWFI01001511.1:0-647 GCF_001635735.1 Oleiphilus sp. HI0067 | reverse complement strand
AAATCTGTACTGCTTATACTGCCTTAAAGGTGTATTGATACTCTACGCCTATTCATTGCTAGGATAATGTTTTATTCGGCCAAGCAAGGAGAGGTATTTTGATGAACATCGATATTTATCAAGTAGATGCATTTACTGATACGATTTTTAAAGGAAATCCTGCTGCAGTCATTCCTTTAGATGCGCCTATCGAAGAAGTGCTCATGCAGTCTATTGCCGCCGAGAACAATCTTGCTGAAACAGCATTTTTTTACCCCATTGATGGTGGGTATCACTTGCGATGGTTTACTCCGACTGCAGAAGTCCCCCTGTGCGGGCACGCCACGCTCGCAAGCGCCTTCGTTGTCTTTAAGTTCCTAAAGCCTGAACTAAATAGTATCCGCTTTAATTCAGCGAGTGGTTGGCTAGTCGTTAATAAACGAGCATCGGATCTCGAGTTAGATTTTCCTTTGATTTCCTATGACTCCATAGATTTGCCTGAGTCAGTGCACAGGGCTTTGGGGGGTAATGTTATTGAAGCGTATCGAACAGAAGGTGACCCTAATTATCTTGTCGTGTTGGAAAGTGAGACAGCGGTACAATCGATAGATCCCGATATTCGAGCATTGAAAGACGCGGCAGAGGTTGGCGTCATNGTAACTGCACGT
>NZ_LWFI01001510.1:0-1642 GCF_001635735.1 Oleiphilus sp. HI0067 | reverse complement strand
ATTGAAACACGTGGCGCTCATCCGCTATATCGTGCGCCTAGTGAGGGAAGTCATACCTCTGAAGGTTCCCCACATCCTGTCTCGATTTTATAAAGCAAAACAAAGCCTGATAGATATGGGGTCTAAGAACTAGCAAAGCATCCATTTCGATAAAATAGATGCTTTTGTCTCAAGATCTTGAAAAACTACTTATCGAATTAGAAACGATAAAGCAGTTCAGCGCTGACGCTTGAATCGATAAAGAAAGTATCTTCCTCAAATAAGGCATATTCAAGGCGAATGGCTGTGTCCTGGCTGAAGAACCATCCTGCGTTAAGGCTATAAACCAGCTCTTTGGAAGCTGGGCCATGACTCAACTTTGTGGATGTATACGTGAGACCAACATCGATAGCCTTCGTCGGAAAGTAGGTCACACCTAAACCAAGTTGAGTCTCTTCTAAAGGATTTGTATCTAAGTTTCGAACGGTATTGTTCACAACCGACAAATCTATCTCATCGTGCTCTATTTCAAGATAAAGCGCTGACAGTTCAATAAATTGACCCAAATCAGCAAGCTCAAACAATGCATCGACGGTTAAACCATAGGTATCACCAACTGCATCATTATAAATCAATGATGCGATCATGTGTTCTGATGCATAAACACCTAGCTCAAACTCCGTCATGCTATCGCTATTGGTGAACGTAGTCCCATCTCTAAAACCAAGCTCTGCGTCATCACTAAACACATGATTTACCGATAACCAAAGTGGAATACTCTCATGCGTGATAGTGCCACCAAGGCCAGTGCGATCATTATCTACTGTTTCTAAAATACGACCACCTCTAACTTGAGCAAGGTCGGAGTATTCGAGCTGCGTATGATAAGCAAATACGCTTGAGACTTGTTGATATTTCGCTGCCAAGGCAAGTGGCTTGCTTCCATCAAGCATGATCGGATCTAAATATGCCGTCGCGCTTAAGCCTAAGAACTTACCTGATCCTGAATTGTCTTGAGAGATACTCGCTCCCGCTCCATATACAGCAAATTGAAAAGAATTTTCTGCCAAGGTCATGGTAGAAAAACAAAGCGATAGAAAAACAAATGAGATGACTCTGCTCATTAACAGTACTTCCTTGATTTATTGTTATGCACAAAAAAGCCCCGTTGTTTCCAACAGGGCTTTTAGCTAAAAGAACTAAGGCTTACTTAGCTTCTTTCTTAGCCTTTTCTTCAGCAATTACTTCTTCTGCCACGTTCATTGGGCAAGGTGCGTAGTGAGAGAACTCCATTGAGAACTGACCACGACCAGAAGTAATAGTACGTAGGTGACCGATGTAACCGAACATCTCTGAAAGAGGAACGTCCGCTTTAACACGTACACCAGTGTTACCAGCTTCTTGGTCCTTGATCATGCCACGACGACGGTTCAAGTCACCGATAACATCACCAACGTGATCGTCTGGAGTAAACACGTCTACTTTCATCACTGGCTCAAGAAGTTGAGGACCAGCTTTTGGCATTGACTGACGGAATGCACCTTTTGCTGCAATCTCAAATGCTACTGCTGATGAGTCAACTGCGTGGTAAGCACCATCGTATAGTTCAACTTCAACGTCCAATACAGGGAAGCCTGCAAGTGGACCAGTTTCCATCATACCT
>NZ_LWFI01001509.1:0-44464 GCF_001635735.1 Oleiphilus sp. HI0067 | reverse complement strand
CCAAGGCGACAAACTGGTACTAAAAGGCTTTGATGTCGTCGAAATAGACAATAACGATCAAGTCGCTAGCGTAATAGGTTTCTTTGGCGACATCCCAAATTTATAAGCGCACATCAAATAAGAAATAGAAAGTAACAACACGGACTTCATTTCCCATGAACGAAAACACTTTCAAACTCAGTATCGGTATTTCAGCAGCAATCTTCCTCGCCGTGTTCGCACTTTATACCGCACCTGCCGCTTTGGTTGATGGCGATATAATCGGTGCTTTTACAGCAGGCTTCGTTAACCCTTTCGCGGCTGGTTATTCAACTGACGTGATTATGTGCTGGTTCATTATGAGCGCCTGGATCCTTTACGAACGCAAGCAATTCGGGTACAAATATGGCCCGCTATGTATGGCCTTAGGATTAGTACCGGGCGTGGCAGTCGGCTTCGCTTTGTATTTATATTTGAGAACCAAACAAGAAACATATCGTCTAAGTTCAGATGTCTGACGAGAAAACTATGATTCGAATATTTAGCCACGACAACTCTATGGTCGTGCATAACATCAAAAACATCCTTGAGAATAACGGTATCGGCTGTGAACTAAAAAATGTTTTTGGCGGCAGTGCTGCCGGCGAAGTACCGCCTATCGAGGTGTGGCCCGAGATATGGGTTGATGAACTCCAAACAGATAAAGCCGCTGAATTAATTGAAGAAGCGATGCACGGCGCCAACGATAAAACTCACTGGCGATGTCCTAATTGTACAGAAGAAAACCCGCCTGCTTTTGAAATTTGTTGGAGCTGTGAAGCAGAAAAACCAAACTAACCTAAAGCTTGGTTTTGCCCAAAAACACGCTTATGACTCATGGCAAATCGAGGTACCGCCTTGGTGGGCCAAGCTACTATCCTCATCTTCGCTATGATGACGATCATCAACACAAAGCAAAAACTCTTCACTGATGACTTCTAGCTCAACACCGTCTATTTCATAACGCTGCAAAAGGTAGCGCATCAATTCATTGCTCAAACTTCCTGATATGGCATTCAATGAACTAACTAGTGCCGGTTCTGCTTCCAGCAAATCTGTTCTAAGTACGGGCACCATGTTGTAAGGGGAGAAAAATAACTTGTCGTCCTCAAGCAAGCGCAAGTAGCCTAAATCCAGCTCTTGGTCGGTCTTATACACCAATCCCACGTCGACCATACCAAGCCTCAAGGCACGGTATAAATCTTCACGCTCGTAGATCTGCTTAATCTCGATGTTGGCGAGATTAAATCCATAAAACTTGGCGAGTGCTTCCCATCCGTCATGATCCCGATACTCGAGATAATCTGGTTCAATGCCAAACACCCACTTTCGGTTTGAGCTCGCGACCTCAGATAAGTCACGCACAGCGACAAAATCTTGAATATCTCTGCGCACAACAAAGGCATAATCATTATGCAAAGGAGAGTAATCTAGAAGAGAAAACTGGCTTTCGTTTTCTGCTAGAACAGATTTCACTCTCTCATAGACGAGTTTAGCGTCGTACGGTGGTGAGGTTTTGATATTGTAAGCACTCAAAAATGACGCTGTGTAACCCCAGTAAAGATCAATTTTGTCGTCACGCATCGCATTTACCGCGCCTGTGAAGTTCTCGAAATTCACGGCCTTTAAACGAATATGCTGAGTCTTTGTGTTTTTCGCCAACCATGCTTTGGTTAGTTCATAGATTAGATCTTGCTCGGCAAAATTAGATATTCCAATTCTGAGCTCTCGTTCCTGAGGCGCACTGACCAACTCTGTGTTCACAGAATCATCAGCAGATTGTTCCGATGCCTGCTCTTCATGCTGCGGTTCGTTGTTCACGTCATTACTAGCGCAAGCTGCTAGCAAACTTAAAAGCAATACAACGCCAATGCATCTCTTAATTGAAAAAGCCATAGTTATAGCGCCTCTTCGATATCAACAGTTTGAAAACGACGTTTATCTTCACTGTCGTTTTGATTCGAGCGTAATTCAACCGTCCATATGTTCCATTGCGTTTTCTGGAATCGGTCATGCTTTGCGAAATAAGTGATCATGCGGCGATTTTTTGCGCGACCGCGCTTGGTTGAATTATCAGCAATTGGATAATCGAACCCCTGCCCTGAAATCAGAATGTGTTCTTTGTTCACCGAAAACTTTTCAATCAACACCGTCGCGACCGCTCGAGCACGACGCAAAGATAGAGCATTGTTATATGCACGTGATCCGACGTTGTCGGTGTGTCCTTCAACGAGAATAAAGGGAGGATCATCGGTCGCTTGAACAAGGTCATGGTATTCATAAGCAACAGTGCCAATATTTTCGATATATTCCGGCTTCACTTTCGCCGAGTCAGTATCAAAATTGATTTGCAGAAAGCTTTGCTGAATATCGCTTAGCAACTGCGCACAACCTTTGTTGTCGACCACTCCGCCTCGCAATGTATCTGGACAATCATCTCGCTCATGGATGACACCATCGCGATCATGATCAATCAAATTTCCGGCTTTGATGTTTAAACGATCATACTCGTAACCGCGCCAATCACTCGTTTCAGCAGAGGCCAAACCAGAACCAAAAAGATCTTCTTTTGACTCTTCAGTAGGAGTACTTGAGCACCCCAAAATAAACAAGATCGCGGCAAACGCCATACAGGTTCTCACGACTAAACATTTCATCGCTCAACCTCCTCTTTGATCGTTTTCTCAATATTGATGCGCATACTCTCTAACAAAAATCCTTGAATATGCATCAGTCTGTACTGGTCTGTTAAAAGGCTATATTCAGTATCTAAGTAAGACTTACGCGCTTCAAACAATTCGTTGGAGCTATCAAGCAAATCAAGCAATGAGCGACGGTTGACCTGAAACTGGGAGTTATAAAGTGTTTCTGCCTGTTTGGCTGACACAACATACTCTCGGAGTACTTCGATATTGCGCTGATCGCGCAAATAGCCACCCCAGATCAAGTCGATACGCTCCATCACTTGGCGGCGCGCATTGTTCGAGATCATCTGCGCTTCTTCCACTTTGTAGTAGTAAGCTTTAGCTTCATTTACATCGCGCGTCCCGTTGAATAAATTCCAATTCAACTCGACAACGGCACTCGCATCCTCTTCTTCGCCATTAAACCCAGACACATTCTTTTTCTGTCCACCATCGATGACCAAATCGACTTGCGGGTAATAACCCGACTTGCGCGATTTGTACTGCGCTTGAGCTGCTTTCACATCGAAGGTTGATAACAAAATGGTCGGATTATTTGCCAATGCCACGCTCTGCGCTTGTGAGCGTGAGTCAGGAATATAAGACTTGTCAGCTTGAGGCTTGTTCATAGAGATGGACAAGCTCCCGACCAAAGAAATATATCGGCTGCGGGTGTCCATCAATTCATTTCGGGCATTGTTTAAGTTCGCTTCCGCACGACTAATACGCCCATTAATTTGTGCAATATCTGCTTTGTCACCGACACCTTGTTCGTGCCTGTCATCGACCTTTTGTTTGATGTTGTAATGCATATCGAGATTTTCCTGTGCGAGTAATACCAGCTCTTTGGCTTTAAGCACATTCAAATAGTTTTCAACGATCTCTAAACCGAAGTTTTCAGAGGCTTCTTTCACTCGATAGCTAGCCGACATAAAGGTCGCTCGAGTACGAGAGGATTCCGCCGCAGATTGTCCTCCTCGGTATAGAGGTTGGCGCAACTGCAAACGTGCCTGACGACGCGTCATATCAGTACTGCTGCGTTGGTCATTGTCTGTATATTCTCGGCCGTAATCGCCGCTTAAACGTAAGGTTGGCAAAAACCCTGCAATCGAGCTTTTATCTTGATAATACGCCGATTTTAGGGCGCTAAAGCTAAAGCGAACTTGAGGGTTCGTCGACAAACTTTCTTGCACAACAGCTTCTAAACTTCCTGTGATGCCTTTACTCGTATATAGGCACACGAAGATCATAAGTAAAGTGCGCCACAGAATTGAAAAATGACTCATGACTTAACCATCCGAAGAACGGGTTTAAAGAAATATTCCAACACCGACTTTTGCCCAACTTGAATATCAACCGCTGCCTGCATCCCGGGAATAATAGGCAACTCATTTCCAGCTACGTCGGTCAGCATATTGGCGACAGTAAGTTTCACCAGATAGTAGTTCGTGCCTGTCTTTTCATCCAATAAAGTATCTGCACTCACATTCGATACCACGCCTTCCAGCCCACCATAGGTTGCAAACTCATAGGCACTGACCTTAATTTTTCCAGGCAAACCTACTTTCACAAAGCCAATGTCTTTGGGCCTCACTTTGGTCTCAAAGATAATTTCATCATCGGCAGGGACAATTTCGATCATCGTCATCCCTGGCTGTACGACCTCACCCACCGTCGACACATGTACTTTTTTGATTACCCCAGTAATAGGCGCTGTCACTTGTGTTCGTCTTTGCTGGTCGGCGCGTCTGCTAATATCTGCATTGGCAATCTCAATGTTGGCGCGCACATCCGCTAACTCTTTTTGTGCTTCGCCACGAAACTCTTCGACAACCGCTCTTTTCTTCTGCTCAAGTCGCATCAGTTTGCTTTTGATCTGAGGGATGTCCGATTTGCTTCTACCTACTTCAAGATTTAGTTCAGAAATACGCTGATCGATATTCAACAACTCAATTGCCGGCACAGCTCCTTGTTTAACGAGCGGTGCATTAATTCGACGTTGCTCTTTGGATAAACGTAGTTGTTGTTGATAGCTGCGTAAGGCTTGATTAGCACTCGCGAGCTCTTGTTGCGCTTCTTCCATTTCCAGTTCAATAATGCGCAAATTACTGTTGTGCTCATTGAGTTGAATTTCGAGCAACTGGTTTTCAGCATCAATAAACTGCGGCGCTTTGTTATAGAGAGAATTGTGATAGACGGGGTCGGTAATATTCACGACAGCTTCGATTCGAGCCGCTTTGGCTAAGGCTGCTAGGTATTCCGTTTCAGATTGAATAAGATTCGCCGATGCCTGTGTATCATCTAAGACAAGCAATACCGCACCTTTTTCCACAAGTTGGCCATCGCGTACCATCACTTCTTCAAGAATGCCGCCCTCAAGGTTCTGAATCTTTTGAATGCTTGCCGATGGAATCGCCTTCGCTTCACCACGAATAATTTCATCCATATTGGTTAATGCAGCCCACACTAGTGCAATCACAAAAAATGCACTTAAGGCATACAGAATCCATGCACTGACTTTAGGTCGTTGGTGCAAACTCGCAAGAATAGCATCTGTGACATAGCCTCCGTCTTGCTTCTCGAGTGACTCAGCTTGATTGAGCTTATGATCGATATCAGACATGCTCACCTCCCGCATCCGATTGAGTGTTTGGCTGTTCGCCTAAACCTTTCAGTCGCGCCAATACCTCCTCTTTATCGCCCATCATTGCGACTCGCCCGCCATCAAGTACGAGCACTTTGTTTGCAAGCTTGAGCATTTCAAGATTGTGGGTCAGAAAAATCATAGTCTTCCCTTCCCCTACGACGGCTAATTGATCGATCAGTTTTTTCTCAGACGACTTGTCTAGGTTTGAACTCGGCTCATCAAAAATGAGGATGGGCGGATCAGGCAGCAAAGCACGCGCGATGGCAAGGGTTTGACGTTGTCCGAGCGAGAGAAATCGTCCTTGCTCACCAATATCTCTATCAAGCCCTTCGGGATCTTGATTCACAAAGTGACCAACGCCTGATCGCTCAACAGCCTTTAAGATATCTTCGTCAGTAGCGCTAGGAAGCGCCGCAACAATGCTATCGCGAATAGTGCCTGATAGGAGCTGCGGGATTTGCGTGACTACACCAATGTTTCTGCGCAAGTCAGCAGGGTCGATTTGTCTTAGATCAATCCCATCGATCAATACGCTGCCTGCTGAGGGTTCATAAAGACCAGTCAAAAGATTCATTAATGTTGTCTTGCCAGAACCAATACGACCAATCACCGCGAGTTTATCACCTGCTTCTATTTCAATAGATAAATCGTTAATAAATGCATGCTCTTTCTCAGGAAAAGCAAAACTCAGATTCTCGCAACGGAAAGCACCGGTAAAGGACTCTCGTGCCAAGTAATACTTTCCTGACGGACGTTCAACCGGCATTTGCATGATGTTATCGAGGCCTTCGTAAGCCACCTTCGCATTATGAAAACGCAAAATAAGACTAGATAGCTGCGCCATAGGTGCCATTGCTCGACCTGAAAGAATGACGGTCGCAATCAGACCACCCATGCTCAGAGCATTGTCGTAGATTAAGAACACCCCAAAAAACACTACGATAATGGTATTCAATTGCGTGGCATAACTAACGAAATAACCCGTTGCTTGCGTTAGGTAGCGTGACTTTTCTGACCATGTCGCAATATCCGCGGTAGCCTGTTCCCAGCGGCGTTGCTGCTTACCCTCTTGGCGGAATAGCTTGATCGATTCAATCGCGTTGAGGGCCTCAATTAATAAGCCATTTTTTTGCGCGCTTGCGGCATAGCTTCGCGTAATGGCCGCTTTGATTTTGATGCTCATCAGAAGGCTTACAAGCAAGATGACAAGCATGATAATCAGTGGAGATAAGAACAAAGGCCCTGCAATGACTGCAATCGTTAAAAGGAAAACGAGAAGAAAAGGTAAATCAATTAAGCTACTGATCGACGCCGAGGTGACGAACTCTCGCACTGATTCAAAGTCTGCTAAGTTCTTAGCGAACGATCCTGTTGATCTCGGCTTATGGCTTTCTTTGATTTTTAGTACTTGCTCGAAAATCGTGGACGACAAAATGACATCCGCTTTTTTACCCGCGATGTCTAAAAAGTAACTGCGCAATAACTTAAAAATAAAATCAAAACTGAAAACAATAAACGCCGCAATTACGAGCGTCCAAAGTGTATCTATCGCATTATTCGGTACAACGCGATCATAAACATTCATAACGAATAAGGGGCTCATTAGCGCGAAGAGATTGATCATGACTGTTGCTATCAGCACATCGCGATAAATCGATTTCGACACCCACAAGCTGCGCCAAAACCAATGCTGACGCTTGTGTTGATAATCTGTCTCAGCACGATCTATCTCGTATATCGTTTTCACAAGAAAACACTGGCCCGAATAGGCAGCGCTCAACTCATCAAGACTGATTTCTAGCTTACCCTTGTCAGGCACAAACACTGAAGCCATGCCGTTTTGTATGGCTAAGAGTACCGCCCCATGCTCGTCAGGCTGCTCGCCCAACACAACAATACATGGCAGTGTCGCAGGATCGAGCGCCGAAATATCGCGCTCTGTAAGATCTATCTCTAGGCCTGCGTTCTGTGCAGCGCGTGGTAGTAATGATGACGAGAGGCGTTCTTCACTTATCGGAACACCAGAAAGCAACGATGCAGCGCTTTGCGCTCGACCCAACAAACGACTAAGCTCTATGAGGCATTCGAGAAATGAACGCTTACTTTTTGGTGCTAGACTCGAACCATTCACCATACGGGGCTCACTCAAAGCTCAACATGCGAAAGAATAAACCAATCATTTAAGCTGTCTCTGATGCACATGAAGGGTCGACTAAAGCTTGCTCCCCAATTGCATAAGCCATTTTGCGAACACGGAGACACAGGGTTTCGAACAACATAAGTATTGTTTTCTACATTGGTCCAATATTCGTCTTGAATGCCTGCTTTTAAGTCAACGCTTGGAAGGTTATTGAGGATGTAGATGAAGTCGCGGAGCTCATTAATTCGCGGCAAATGCCAATCACCGAGGTTATTAACTGTCGTGCCGCCACATGTGGAATTTGCTCCTGACCACGCCTTTTGATTTATGGGGGTTACGTCGTACCACATGCGCTGGTCGTTGATGTCATGCAGATACACGTTTTCGTCAACGACTGCCGATGCATCCGTCAAACCAACGACTTTGTCATAAATGATATTGACCTGATATTGATAGTAGCGACTCGAACCATCCACCAGCACATTATCGATATTAACGGTGTAAATCGTGTCGCAGGCGTAGTTGAAATACCAAGTGATTTGTTTCGCGGAACTGTTTACGAATACGTTATCTCCGCGCAGTGTTCCGTTATCCGTTTTGTAGCTATCTGAGGCGACCTTATCGATGAGGGTTTGAGCAACGTTGTTTGGATCTTTAAGGGTGACGGTGGCAGATGAATAATCGACCGTAGTGGCATTCACTGGTCGAAAGCTCCATACGGTCTTTGCGCCACTCAATAAAAACGAGGGATAGCCTTGATAAGGCATGGCGACAAAATCGATATTGCTGCTATCTGCTTGGCCACTCAAGCCTGTAAAGCCGAATACTTTAAGTGCTGTATATTGCGGCCCTTGCCCGTAGGTCATGTATTTTTCTTTCTCGTCTAAGACGTAACGGCGATGACCTGGGTCGTAGTTTCCATCGAAACTTGAGTTATTCCAGTTATGGTTCCAGCCAATGATCTGCTGTGCAGGATCAACATTGTCACCACCCTGCCCAATATTACTGCTTGCGCCCCCATCACTGCCGGTTTGGATAAAGCAAGCGCTTGCAGCCGTGGCACCATGCACACTCGGCGTTGGCCCAGTCATGATCGCCATCTGTTGAACTTGTTGTTCAAACAGATCGGCATCAACGTCATTGCCAGCTTTCCATCCCACCGGTTTTAATCGATGTAAAGCGCGAATAGCATTCATAACGTCTAAGGAGCGATCTTTAGCCAGTTGGCTTAAGTTACCCTGCGCACAAACACCAGCGTTATCGTCTGGCATTGTGGTGTAGGCTTGAAGGTCAACGAATCCACCAAGTTCATTTTTTAAATCACGCCAAATAGCGAGGTCCTGTGCCGTTACATTCACTAACAACACGGAGGCGTCATTCAAATATACCGGGCCGCCAAGATTCAATCGAGTTGTATCTGTTAAATCTGAAGTAGACGAAGAGCTTCTGCTTGCACCCAACATTAATGTCATTGCGCATAATGAAATGAGTATGAGCTGTTTATGAAGTGCGTAAAAACTAGGCAATTTAACGACCTCTCTAGTTTGAGATGCTTGCTAAACACTAGTCGAGATTAGTGCCGTAAATGTAAAGATTTGTTCGTTTTTTAGACCACATAAACGACTTGAAAAGGCTCAAACTAAGGCCTTTTCACCCTCTGAATAATCTGAAAACGAAAGCATTCATCACTCAAAATCATCCTTGGATCGGTTATCGGGCAACAGGCTATCTAAATTTACGGAATGCCCAACATCCCATGCTCCCGCCTTCCTGTTGCTTTCCTGCTCATTTGTTTGAGCGGTATCAGCATTACCCGCAGAGTCTTTATCATTCGAAGATTCTGGCAGCCCAGATAACAAGTCACTCACAGACTCTTTTGGCTCAAGTTCGGGCGCCAAGTCAACTAAGCTTTCTTGAATGAACGATGAACGAGTCGCTTCAGACTTACCACTCGGCGCGGTGACTTGATCAAGAAGTAACAAGGGGTCTGAGTCATACGATACCGCCGGCACATCAGCAGAAACCGGTGCTAGGGGTGGCGGAGGTGGTGCGATCACTTGCTGTGCAGCATCGGTATGGACATCCATGCTCCCAGTAGCAGTAACGCCAGATTGATCCTGAGCCTCATACTGCAAAGATTCTGTTACGGTTTGCAAATTTGAATTGCCCGTTTTCGCTTGTGCTTCAAAGCTTCCATTGGCCTTGAACTGAACAAGCGCATGCCCTGTATCAAATACCTGAGACCAACCACTTACGGGATCGAACTGCAGACTCTGTCCGTTAATTCCAGTGAGTGTTAAGGACGTGTCAGCCTGGTCATTCGCAAAGACATTCCCAGTATCGATACCACCAGCATTCAAGTGACTATTATCGATCACGGCAACAGGCGCATTACCCTGCCCATCAATTTCAATGGCAATGGTTTGCGTTGCCGTACCACCCAGACCATCATCGACTTCGACAATAATACTCTCTTTGAGCGTCTGCCCCGTCAGCAATTTCTGCACATCAGGATGCGCTGTATTGAGTCGATATTCCCAAGCTCCCGTTTGGGCATTCAAGGAGAACTGTCCGTACTGGCTAGTATTCACTGATCGCCATGCATGCTGATCACTGACATCAGGATCGATCACTTGAAGCGTTCCAGATATCGGCGTTGTCGCATTCTCGGCCACCGACTGCTGCACAACAGGAGCAACACTCGGTAAATCATTACTGCCCACAACCTCGACTCGGATTTGAGCGACAGAACGCTCTCCGTGTTGATCAAGCACCTCGACCTGAAATGTTTCTTGAGCCGTTTCGCCTTTAGCCAACGATTCAGCTTTTGCAGGATCAAGCTGATATACCCATTTGCCACTGGCATCGAGGCTTATCACCCCATATTGACCCTGCTGACTGCCTAAGATGTTCCAAGTGTGCATGTCGCTTGCATCCACATCACCATCTAAAAGCTGACCAGATGCCTGTAATGTGCCACCATCTTGAACTGTTCCGCTTAACACACCACTGATATTCGGCGCGTCATTCGTACCTGTAATCGTGAGGGTGACTTGCTGAGTCACGATACTCCCGTGACCATCATCTACTTGAATGATCGCGGTATCTGTTTTTAATTCGCCATCAGCAAGCTGATCAATATCAGCATGATTCGGCTGATGAAGCACATAAGACCAATTGCCATTGGCATCAATTGTCAGCGTGCCATATTGAGCAGGCGTTGCGACGGACCAGGTATGTTGATCAAGCGCGTCAGGGTCAACAGCCGTCCAAGAACCTGCGGCTGCAATACTAGAACCTTCAATAGCCCTTCCTGTATCAGTGCCGGTAATTTGAGGAACATCATTTGCACCATCGACATGCACATTTACGGTCTGCACCGAGCGCTCACCATGTTGATCTTGCACTTCAATCTGAAAAGTTTCGGTGGCTGTTTGCCCATCTGATAAGGCTTGTGCTTTGTTCTGATCGAGCACATAAGTCCACTTACCTAGCGCATCGACAGTCATCACTCCGAAGGCCCCTAAGCCGCCAGCCAATACTTTCCACGTGTGTGTGTCGTTGGCATCCACGTCACCATGCTGCAATTGACCCTCCGCTCTGAGGGTGCCGTTTTCTTGAACATTCCCGATACTGACACCAGAAATCTGAGGTGCGTCATTCGTACCATTAATCACAACCTTAACGGTTTGGGTGTCACTTGCGTTGTGTTGATCAGCCACTTTAATTTGAAACGCAAGTTCGTGCGTTTCGCCATCGCCCAAGCGTTGCGCCTTGTTTTGATTTAAGACAAAGGTCCATTTGCCGTTCGCATCAACCTGCATGCTCCCCCATGGTGATTGACCTCCTCCCACCAAAGACCAGGTGTGGGTATCCCCTTGATCTGGGTCGCCATGCTGAAGTTGACCTGTGACAGCATTTAATTGATCCTCAACCGCTAGACCTTGAACAACACCTTGAATATTGGGCTGTGAATTGGCGCCGTTAATCGTGACATCGATAACTTGCGTACTTACGCCTGAGCTCGCATCTCGCACTTCAACAGTAATGTGATCAATCATCGATTGACCACTCGCTAAACCTTGAACCGCAGGGTTGCTCACGTCTAAGGTGTACGTCCACTTGCCATTTGCATCCACGACCAATGTACCGTAGCTGCCGCCCGACTTAACGCTCCAAGTATGTGAATCACCAATATCGGGATCAACAGCGATCAGTTGACCAGTTGAGGTGCTCTGCGTTTCAGACATCGATTGCGTGGTCGTACCACTGATTTGAGGGACATCATTGGTACCTTCAACCGTGACAGTAATCACCTGAGATACAGTTGCACCGTGATTATCTTTACCCTGAATTAAGAAGGTCTCTGTGCGCGTTTGACCTTCTCTCAATGCATCAACATTGCTTGCATTCTCATTAATCTGATATTGCCAGTTGCCTTGCTGATCAATGGTAAATTGACCAAACAAACCATTCTGTGTTTTTGGAATGATCTCAACCGTATCACCCGTATTTGGATCGGTGATATTGGCTTTCGCGGTATGCAGACCTTTTACATCTTCTTTGACATCACCTGCTGTAACACCCGAAATAACAGGCGCTTTGTTCTCTCCCGTCACGTTTAGCGTTATGGCTTTCGTGCTGCTATCACCATGCTGATCCGTTACTGTAACCATAAAAGTTTCAGTGAGGCTTTGCCCTTTACCCAAGGCCAGTACGTCAGGATGATTCTTGTTTAAGGTATATTCCCACTTTCCGCTTGATGCATTTAGTTGCATCGAGCCATAGCTACCATTATTTCCGTTAAGAGACCAAGTATGCGTATCGCCTTGATCTGGGTCGCCACTTTGCAATTGCCCCTCTACCGAGCTTTCTGCATTTTTCATTGAGCCGTTTAGACGCCCCTGAATATCTGGAGCGTCATTAGTACCGGTGACGTCTATTTCAATCAAGACTGTGACTGCTTGCCCATTGCTGTCGACCATTGTCTTACCGAATTGATCGACAGGAATCACCATGAAGCTTTCTTTCGTTGTTAAACCTTCCGGCATACTATTTGCGACCTGACCATTTAAGGTATAAGTCCATTTGCCTGTAGTCTTATCGAAATTCATTGAGCCAAGCTGCCCTTGCCCACTGACAAGCGTCCACGTCACTAGCGTGCCATTAAATGTGTTTGGCAAAGAGCCTTGGTCTGTTACTTTGTTGTCTTCAATGGCTGCACCGGTATCAACGATCTGGCCGCTACTTACCACTTGGTTTTGCGCCGTCCCATCAATACTCATCACAATTTGTTTGGTCGCGGTATCGCCATTCGCGTCGGTGACTTGCACTGTAAAGACATCTTGAACTGTCACACCGGGTTGAAGCGCCTGTACTGCAGGACTATTACTGTCGAGTTTGTACTCCCATTGTCCGGTATTAGGGTTCAAGGTCAGTGTGCCGAAGTTGCCTTGCCCACCGCCATTCAAAGACCATGTATGGGTATCCCCTGCATCTGGATCAAGCGCAGCAAGTGAGCCACTCGATTGGGTTAATGAGCCCTCAACCAATCGTCCCGAGTCTTGCCCAATAATGGTTGGCGCATCGTTGGTACCTTGAATGTCGACGTTAACGGTCTGCTCATGCCGATGACCGTTGGCATCGATCATGACAATCTTCCACGTTTCAGTAACTTGTTGACCTTCAGCGAGCGCTTCGGTTTGCGGAGAATTATTGAGCGTATAGGTCCATTTTCCAGTGTTGGCAGCAACGGTCAGGGCACCATATGCACCGCCTACAACAGGATGCGCAGAGACAGATTGATAGCTTCCAACGGTTGAAGGAATTGGCGAACCAGACTGAACATTGCTATCTGTATAGGTGCCATTTGCAAAACTAAAAAATTCGATGTTCTTAACGGTATCTGTGCCGTCACGCCCAGGTATGGTATCGATAACTCGAAACTGACCATTGCCCAAATCGACAATACGATACTCACTTCGACTTCCAGTAAACTCAGCGGTATCGCCTTTATTAGCCGATCCGCCATCTAACAGATCATTTCCGCTACCACCTCTTAAAACGTCATCTCCTTTTCCTCCCTTCAATTGGTCGTTGCCATCACCTCCGTGAATTCGATCATCCTTATCGCCTCCGTCTATCCGGTCGTTACCTCCGCGTCCGTCGATAAAACCTTGCTTGTTAGTACCCTTAATGTGATTGTCTGCATTATTGCCAACACGAGTAGGACTAGAATTTTCATCAGGTGCTTTAAACTCTGGGTCTTTTAAGGCAGTACCCGGTGCGCCAGAAAATGAGCCACTATCTTTGGGTTTGGTATTCTCAATAACATTCGCGACAATCGTAGGGTGCGTCGTGGTTACGCCACTCGGAGGAGTGCCTCCGCCCCCTGGAGCTCTATTTTGCGTTCCGATGACATCGACATTAATCGAGAAGGGTTGAGAAGTGCCGCCGCTTAAATCAACCGCGACAACTTGAAACGCCTCTTGACCCGTTTGACCTGCCTTCAAGGCTTTTGTATCTGCGTCATTGTTATCGAGGGTATATATCCACTTGCCATTTTGGTCGATAGAAAGCGAGCCATAAGTGCCGTTGGGGTTGAGTACGCGCCATTGGGTAATTTTGTCGCCTGTGTCTACGTCCGTTGCTTGCAAGAAGCCAACTGCATTCAATTGAAGATTTTCAACAGTCGTGCCCGTCGCGATTCCATTGACAGTTGGTACGTCATTGGTACCAACTAAATTCATGGAAATCACTTTTGATACCGACGCACCGGACTGATCGGTCGCCACGACGGCAAAGCTCTCGGTTGCGATTTGCCCCTGCGCTAAGGCTTGCGTTGCATTTGCACCTTTATCGAGGGTATATGTCCAATTACCGTTGGCATCAATCGTGAAAGTGCCATAGGTGCCTTTGAAAGTGCCTGGAGTAAACGTCGCAGTATCGCCCTTATCGACATCGCTCGTGCTCAGCGTTCCAGATAACTGAGTTTGCGCTCCGTCTTCCAGTAGGGTCATCTGACTTGGAGGCGGCGCGATGATAAGCGGCGCATCATTGGTGCCTGTCACAGTCACCGTGACAAAAGATGTTGCTTTGGCACCTTGTGAATCTTCCGTTTCAACAGGAAAACTCAGCGTTTTAATCTCTCCGTCTTTCAAGGTCTGAACGTCTTGCGAACGGTTATCGATTAAAAAGCTCCATTGCCCATTCGCTTGTAGCGTGAATGTACCGAAGCTATTGGTAATGCTCTGGCCGCCTCCGCCAACGGTCCAAGTATGGGTATCCCCGCGATCTGGGTCGCCCGCTTGCAGTCGGCCACCGACCGGGTTTTGCGCGTCTTCAACCGTACTCGCAGCCTGAACTCCTCCAATGTTTGGCACATCGTTCGTACCTTCCAAATTCACAGTCACTGTTTGCTGAGAGCTATGGCCATAACTGTCGGTGACCATGATCGTGAAGGTTTCTGTTTTTGCCTGTCCCTCTCGGAGTTGATCTATGCGCCCATCAACTTTGTAAGTCCATTGTCCGTCTGGACCCAAAGATAAGGAACCATAACTTCCTTTTGCTGTACCTACGAGACTCCAAGTGTGTGTATCACCTATATCAGGATCGCCATGTGTCAGCTTGCCCGAAACCTGAGTTTGCACATCCTCTTTCAAGAAACCTGAGCTTACACCACCAATATTTGGCGCGGTATTATTCCCTATTATCTCGACAGTAATGATCTGTTGCGCTTTACCGCCATGTCCATCGTCTACCTCGACGATAAACGACTCAGTCGTTTTCTGCCCATGCCCCAGAGCTTTTGTATCAGGAGAATTATGGTCCAGAACAAACGTCCATTTTCCACTGTTTGGGTCTATCGTCAGCCCACCAAAACGGCCTTGCTGCGAACCAACAACCTTCCATGTATGCGTATCTAAGGCATCAACATCTACTGCAGTGAGCGAACCTGAGGTTTGACCGATCAAATCTTCGGTAACTGAACCGGTGTTCTGTCCACGAATGGTAGGTAGATCGTTCGTTCCCTCAACATCAATAACAACTTGTTTAATGGTTCGCTCACCATGCTGATCTCTCACCTCGACACGAAATGTCTGCTGAATGACTTGGCCTTCAGACAAAGCCTTCACAGACGCGGAGTTAGGATGCAGAGAGAATGTCCATTTCCCTTGCCCATCTATCGATAAACTTCCGTATGAGGCGTTGGGATTTAACACTCGCCAGCTATGTGTGTCGTTTTTGTCAGCATCGTCTGGCGTCAGCTGACCGCTAATCGTCGGCGTAACGTCTTCTTTTGCCGTACCACTAAATTGGCCCGCCATCAGCGGCTTATCATTCGTACCGTTAATAACGACAGATACCACTTTTGTGGATGCTGCGCCTTGAGAATCAATGACTCTCACCGTGTGTTGGACGGTGACAGATTCCCCGTCACCAAGCCCTTGCGTATCAGGGCTTGTACGATCCAAGGTATAACGCCAGCGTCCGTTTTGATCTACCGTCAATTGCCCATATTGATCGGCACCACCGCCATCAATTGACCAAGTATGCGTGTCGCCACGATCAGGGTCGCCATCGCGTAGTCTTCCGCTCACCGTTTCGACTTGGTCTTCTATCACACTGCCAGTTGCTCGCCCTCTAATGGCAGGAGAATCATTTGTACCCTCAACAATAATAGAAACGCTTTGCGTGACGATCCCACCGTGCCCATCATCGACTTGTATTTGAAAGGTCTCAGTACGCGTTTCACCCTCTCGCAAGCCGTTCACTGCTTTTGAACGTGAGCCATCAAACATGTCATATGTCCACTGCCCATTCGGCCCAAGCTGAAGAACACCATAGGTTCCACGACCTGTTCCAACAAGCGACCATACGTGAGTATCAGACGCGTCAGCATCAGTCACCGTCAACTGTCCTGATGTGTGCTTGGTCGTATCCTCTTTTGTTTGACCAGTAATTTGACCTGCAATAACGGGGTTATCGTTCGTACCATTGATCGTGATGCCTATCGATTGCGAGTCTGTCGCGCCTAACTGATCTGCAACATTGGCGATAACTGAATCTGTAAGTGACTCACCAGCGGCTAGTTTCTGTACATCAGGATGAGAATTATCAAGTTGGTAACGCCAAACGCCATTACTCGCAATCGTGAAGGTGCCGTATTGACCCTGAAAACTTGTTTGACCACTACCCAAACTCCATGTGTGTGTATCACCTGCATCCACATCGCCATGACGAAGCATGCCTCCTGCACTAGGTTTTCCGTCTTCAGATACAAAACCTGTACTTGTTCCACCGATATTAGGACGATCATTGGTACCCGTTACGTCAACAGTAATGCGTTGCGTTGCAGTGCCACCATGCCCATCATCAACCTGAACGATAAATGTTTCAGATGCGATTTGCCCTGCAGAAAGCGCTTGCGTTGCAAGCCGGCCGTTATCGAGCTGATATTGCCATGTTCCAGTTTGCGGATTGATGCTGATAGACCCGTATGTTCCTTGCCCATTTCCTTGAAGCGCCCAGGAATGCGTATCTAATCGATCGGGATCAACCGCTTGCAGATTTCCCTTCGCAGAATTAACTAAATCCTCCGTCACTATTCCTGAGAACTGCCCAATGATCTGAGGTACATCATTAGTACCAATAATGGTGACGGTAATAGCTTGATCGGTTGTAGCGCCATGTTGATCAGTCACTTTCATCATGACTGTCTCGGTGACCACTTCGCCTGCTGAAAGCGTATTGACCAAAGAATTATGGAAATTTGCGCCCCAAGTTCCTGTGGTCTCGTCAATAATGTAATTGCCCCATTTTCCTAACACGAGGCCGGTGCCATTACTAGAACTGTGTTGATTCTCCCAACTAAAACTCAAGGTGTCACCAGTATCTACATCCTGAACAATGGGCGTCTTACCACGTATGGTCGGGTATTGTCCTTCGGTAAAGGTCGCTGTTAAGTCACCTCCGATCACGGCGGGCGCATCATTGGTGCCCGTTACATTTACCGTTATGAGCTGTGTCGCCGTTCCGCCTTGGCCATCGCTCACTTCAACTGTAAAACTCTCAGTCTTCACATCGTCCTTGGCGATTGACTGTGTTGCCGTCAGATTATTATCAAGCGTATAGGTCCATCGGCCAGTATTAGGGTCAATGCTGAGTTGACCATAACTACCCTGCCCAGAGCCATTTAGTGTCCATGCATGAACATCATTTTTATCGACGTCTTGAACCTGTAATTGTCCAGATGTGATATTGATTGATGCATCTTCAATAACACCGCCAGTGCTAGTGCCCGAAATGCTAGGAGTGTCATTGGTACCATTAACCTGAACGCTAATAGCTTGAGTCCTTGTACCACCTTGCCCGTCATCCACTTTCACATAAAAGGTTTCAGTTGCAATTTGTCCTTGAGACAATGCTTGGGTGGCAGGATTTGAATGATCGAGTTTATATTCCCATTTGCCTGTTTGCGCATTGACGCTAATGCTACCAAATGCTCCTTGGCCGCTACCTTGGATACTCCAGGCATGCACATCATTTGCATCAAGGTCATGGACACGAAGTTGACCTGATGTCGTGCCAACTTGGTCTTCGGTTACAGCGCCACTCGCTGTACCAGAAATAGTTGGGCGATCGTTGCTTCCGACCACATCGACAAGCACTCTCTGAGTAGTGATGCCTCCATTGCCATCATCAACGCTTACATAAAATACTTCTTTGACGATTTGCCCTTGGCTGAGCGCTTGGGTTGCTAAATTTGAGTTATCAAGCGTGTATGTCCATTGACCGTTCTTTGCATCAATATTAAAGCTGCCATAGCTACCTGTTCCCGAGCTATTCATCAACCAAATGTGAGTATCTCCAGCATCCACATCGCGGACGTTTAAACGTCCGCTTTTGGTCAGCAGAGCGTCTTCGGTTACAGTGCCTTGAGTTGTTCCACTTATGATCGGAGTATCGTTCGTTCCATCGATTGTGATAGTGACTGATTGCGGCACAACGCCGCCTTTCCCGTCATCGACATTGACGATAAATGACTCGGTGACCGTTTGGCCGAAAGCCAAAGACTGTGTTGCTTGGCTTGTTTTATCTAGGGTGTATATCCATTTTCCAGTCTGCGTATCAATCGACAGCGAACCATAATTGCCCTGCCCTGTTCCAGAGACAGACCAGGTGTGTGAATCCAGTGTATCCACGTCCGAAACGTTTAACTGCCCCGATACGTTCTTCAGCACATCTTCAACAACGGATCCTGTTGAAGCTCCACTGATTTGAGGTAAATCATTCGTGCCTTGGACTTGTATGTTGATCGGAACAAATTGTGTACGCCCGTATGCATCAACGAGCTCAACTTGAAAAGTCTTCGTTAAACTCTCGCCTTGCGCGAGTGACTGCACACTCATAGAGTTATTAGCGAGTTGGTAAGTCCACCCTCCTTTGCCATCGAGCACTAGCTCACCGTATTGATCCTTGGCCTGTCCAACGATTTGAAAACTAACGAAGCTGGCTGAATTCTGGAATTGTCCAGTCACCGATAGCAACTGATCTTCAATCACTGTATTGGACGTGTTGGTTGCCGACTGAATCAACCCAGGCTTTTCAATTTCATTTTGTTGCTCAGAATTACCCAAGCCTCTCGCAGATGTGACGTATCCCGCCTCAGTGTCGGTTAGATCCGCTTGATAGTCATGAATTGCGACCTGAGAACCACCATCGCTCAGCGTGACATCTTCTGAAGGCTTTTCCACTTCAAGCTCTGTTTCAACCAGATCAAGAATTGATTCATCAATCTCACTATTAAATACGAGACTGTCTGTCAGCGATATCTTCTCTGCTTGATCTAGCTTTGCTTGCTGACCATCTGAATGAGTAATAAGAACTGCTTGTCGTGCATGTATGAAATCGCCTGGGGACAAGACAACACTTCCATCCTCCTGAACGCGCCCAGTGGTAGAGATGTGTTCGAGATTAGAGGGTATAACAACAACTTGAGTTTCTTGCTGATCAGACATTACTTGCTCCGCAGACAAACTACGCCGGAGTATAGTCAGAGTTCGCTAAAGCGCTAATAAATCTGGCAGTTTTACCACCAAATAGTATTAGAAATAGAAGGTCTATGCTCTATAGCTATTAGCTTGCACAATAAGCAATTGCCTTATCATATGATTCGAGAAACAACTGTTTGATTCTGAATCGCGTATAGGTTTCGTCTTGATAAATACGTTGATAGCCCGCCACGATGGCTTCTACAGCATCGACGGCTAAGCGAAATTGTTCATACTGAAATGTCCAGTCGGGTAGGTCAGTTTGAACTTCCGTCGGTTCAGAAGTGCAGCTTTCGAGTAATTCTTGATAACCAGGAATCGCATCATTAACGCTTACTGGATTGATCGCACCAAGTGCCGCGCGGAAGCGATCAATTTTAGATGCTAACTGATTTTTACCTTCCTTCGGATTGCCCTCAACTTGGTTATAGGTTTCTGAGGCGACCAATAAAAATTGGCCGACTTCAGAATCATCCGGCTGACTGAGAAAGGTATTAATATCGATTAAAGGCTCACAGTACTCATTATCTGCGCCCATTTGAATTAACAGTTGCCGTTCGTATAGAAAAGGCGGCTGATCAAGCACACTGAGCTCCAAAAGGTTTTTTGCTTGCTCCAAACGAAGACCATTTTGGAAAGAGCACTGATATTCCGCATGAGCCGTCAGACTCACGCAAAGCATTACAAACAAGCAGATAAATCGATTACACATTAGAAGTTTTCCAAAACGACCAGTCATGGCTAACAAGGCTAGTCGATTTTTTTAATGCAGACGCAGAAAACAGAGCAATGTTGATCTTAAACAAGATCAGATAGTAAAGATAAGCTAGATTTAAATTATCACTTATTAAGGAGGGATTTCGATGAACTTAGATGATGCGGTGACATTTTTTGGCTGGGTTAGTACGATCAACCTCGCTTACCTAGGTTTAGCGACTTTCGCCGTTGTCGTATTCAAAGCGCAAATGCTTGCGATACACAATCGCTTGTTTGGACTAAATGCAACGGCATTGAGCACCAGTTATTTTAAGTTCCTTGCGAATTACAAAATCATGACCTTAATCTTCTGTGTCGCTCCATACTTAGCACTTAGATTTATGAATAGTTAAATTCATAAATAGCTAAAAGCACGCTACGCCAACAGATCTTTAACGAAGCTCGGTAACACTTCACCAGCCTTGCCTTGAATGGAGCGAGAGAAACTCGAGTGCACGGCAGAGGGCTTTAGGTTGATCTCAATACTATCTGCACCTGCATGATTAGCGACTTCAACAAATCCCGCCGCAGGATATACATGACCTGAGGTACCGATCGATATAAAGGCATCGCATTGTTCAATCGCTTGATAAATCTCATCCATATATAAAGGCATTTCACCAAACCAAACGACATGCGGACGCATTTGAACCATTGCACCACAGTTTTCACATACTGAATTTGGTGTCGTATCGACGCGTGACTCCTGTACAAATTCACAAGACTGACAACGCTCCTTAAGCAACTCTCCGTGCATATGTAATACATTTTGAGAGCCTGCACGTTCATGCAGATCATCAATATTCTGCGTCACGAGTATAAATGAATGGCCTGCTAACTGCATCGCACGTTCAAGATCTACTAATGCCCTGTGGGCTAGATTGGGCTGAATATTTGGCGAAAGTAAAAACTGACGACGCTGATTGTAGAACGATTGAACAAGTTCAGGATTGCGTGCAAAACCCTCTGGAGAGGCAACGTCTTCAATACGGTGTTCCTCCCACAAACCGTCACTCGCTCTAAAAGTTTGGATACCAGATTCTGCTGAGATACCAGCTCCCGTCAGTACAACGACAGATTTATACTTCATTCCAACTCCTTTCGTTTAAATAGGCGTTTGCTGAAATTAAGTTCTTTATCATGTGCCTAGCGCTTTAATGACGCTAGCCATACTCTTTTTTTCTCACTGAGTGACATTGCCACATAGGCAGGACTCGTCGAAGGCATGACACCGCTATCAATGCCCTTATCGTTAAGATATTGCTTTCCCATGTGCTTAAAAAAAGTTTTTGCTGATGCTTGTCCGTTAAACAACACCAACGATAAGTCTGGGTGTCGTGCGATAAATGCATCAAAGTCATTAACGATGACCGTATCAGGCGCGATATCAGAATCCATACTTCCGGGACGATGACAGCTAGCAATCGTGTCCCATACGCTTATACCTAGAGCAGTCAAAGCGCTAACTCGCTCAGAATAAGCGGAATCATAAGGAACGCCTGAAAACTCTGCCATAATCTTCCAAAAGGCGTTTTGCGGATGACCATAATATTGCTGTAAGGAAAGGGATTTTTGACTCGGCATACTGCCTAAAATCAAGACCCGTGTGCTAGCGCTTTCAATCGGAGAAAACGCATGATCAAGCAAACGGGAAGTAGGCATAGAGGTTTAAGAAAACTAGTTGAGCTTTGCTACAACCGAGCTAGAGGCGCGCTTCGCTTTTTCTAAGGCGCTTTCAAGTTCATCAGCTCGTGCTAACGCTACCCCCATTCTCCGTTTGCCTGACACTTCAGGCTTTCCAAATAATCGAAGCTCAGTAAGCGGCTCAGATAAGGCTTGTTGAATACCAGTAAACACCACGTTTTGGCTTTCACCTTCAACTAACACCACAGAAGACGCAGAAGGCCCTAGTTGAGAAATACGCGGAATCGGCAAACCTAAAAACGCACGTGTATGCAATGCAAATTCTGACAGGTCTTGCGAAATGAGCGTCACCAAGCCCGTATCATGCGGACGAGGAGATACTTCACTAAAGAATACCTCATCGCCTTTGATAAATAATTCCACACCAAACAGCCCACAGCCACCCAAACTACTCGTTACTTTATCTGCGATGACCTCAGAACGCTCTAGTGCCAAATCAGACATTACTTGCGGCTGCCATGACTGCTGATAGTCACCATCTTTTTGCACGTGGCCAATAGGCGCGCAGAAACTTGTCGTGAGATCATCTCCGTCTTTGTGGCGAATAGTTAGCAAGGTGATTTCGTAGTCAAAATCAACACTGCCTTCAATTATGACTTTGCCCTTTCCAGCGCGACCACCGGATTGTGCGTATTCCCAAGCTGATTCAATCTGATCCGCTTCGCTTAAACGACTCTGCCCTTTGCCAGAAGAGCTCATAATAGGTTTGACGAAACAAGGGAAGCCGATGCGCTCAATGGCGGCTTTAAAATCATCAATGTTATCAGCGAACTCATAGGTAGAGGTTGGCAAACCCAACTCTTGGGCAGCTAAGGTGCGAATGCCCTCTCGGTTCATCGTCAAGTTCACTGCGCGAGCCGAAGGCACGATATGCACGCCCTCTTCTTCGAGTTTAAGCAGTTCAGCCGTCGCAATCGCTTCAATTTCAGGAACAACAAAATCTGGTTTTTCTTTTTCAATGACCGCACGCAATGCGACTGGGTCAAGCATATCAACAACATAAGAACGATGAGCCACGTGCATGCCGGGCGCATTTTCGTAGCGATCAACTGCAATAACTTCAACACCCAAGCGCTGAAGTTCAATCACCACTTCTTTACCAAGCTCACCCGCACCACAAAAAAGTACTTTTGTTGCGTGACTAGTCAGCGCCGTTCCTAATGTTGTCATTGTTGTTTTCCTTGTTGTCGCTCACGACCTATATGTAAGAGCCTTTTTCGCGCTCGCGAACGCGTTCCATAATCTCAGCTTTTTCAGGTTCTGATTTCATTCCCCAACCTGCTATTTCTTGGCCGGTACGGTGACATCCAACGCACACGTCATTTTCGTCTAGGGCGCAAATACTCACGCAAGGAGAGGCAATCGGTTTACTTTCTATACTCATTCTTTACTTCTAACACAGAGAGGAAATCTTAAAAATCACCCCATAGTTTTACTAACTATGCATCTTCTAGCTGTTTCAAATGCTTTTGATAGCGCTGAGAATTCGACACATAATGCGCTGCACTTAGCTCCAGCATTTTCATTTGCTGGTCGCTGAGAGTGCGTTTAATTTTGGCGGGGCTTCCTACCACCATTGAACCGTCAGGGATTTCCATATTTTCTGTGATTAATGCATTCGCACCAATCAAACAATGCTTCCCAATTTTGGCGCCATTTAACACTACCGCGTTGATGCCTATCAAGCTGTAATCACCGATCGTACAGCCATGCAACATGACATTGTGACCGATAGTGACGCCCTTGCCTATATTAAGAGGAAATCCGGGATCGATGTGCAATACCGACCCGTCCTGAATATTGCTTTGCGGGCCAACAACGACTTTGTCATTATCTGCACGGATTACAACGTTGAACCAAACGCTCGCGTCCTCATGCAATTCAATATCACCAATCAAGCTCGCATTAGGCGCGATAAAGCCTGGAGCACCATGTTGAACAGGTTGCTTATCGTTTAGGCTGAATTTCATCTCTATCCTTCAGGTAGTCATCAAATATTGTTATTCTTGCATCCATTGCGACATTCAAAAACTCAACCAGCACAATCGCTGTGAGCCCCCAAATTTCATAACGGATACCCTGATAGTCATACTCATACGATGGAACTGCAAGAGAGGTTCCTTTGTAGGTCATTTTATCTCGACGAATAGGTTGTGCATCTAAAAAGAAGTCCAATGGAACGCGAAAGACACTTTCAATTTCATAGGGGCTGGGTACCACTGAAATATCATGGTCAACAAGTCCAACAAAAGGGTTTACCTGTATACCATGAAGAGAAACGACCTGACTCAGGCCACCAATGACTTCGACCGAACTCGGCGCAATACCTAGTTCTTCATGCGTTTCGCGCAATGCAGTATTAATGAGAGTTTCGTCGGTGTGATCGAACTTACCCCCTGGGAAGGCAACTTGACCACTGTGCGTAGAGAGACGCGACGAACGACGCGTCAAAATAACCTCAGGTCTAGCAGTATTGCGGGTAATTGGCATTAACACGCCAGCTTTGGGAAGCTCAGCACCTAATTGTCTAGGTTGATAATCACTAAGACGACTTTCGAACTGCTGTATAAGACTCATGAGGTAGTTCAATAAATTTGAGATTGGGCACCTTAGCATAGGGTTTAGGGATTGTTAATTGAGTCTGTGTGCTAGAGAATGTCGCGCTAGCCAAAAATAGAGAATGGGCACATTTTGATATGAACTTTTGCAGTAATTGCGGCCATGCCGTTCAACAGAAAATTCCAGCCGACGATAGTCGACTTCGATACGTATGCCCTCAATGCGAGACCATTCACTATCAAAATCCAAACATTGTCGCGGGCACACTTCCCGTATTCGAAGATAAAGTACTTCTTTGCAAGCGAGCCATTGAACCGCGCTATGGCTATTGGACACTGCCTGCAGGATTTATGGAAAACCAAGAAACGACCATGGAAGCAGCAGCACGAGAAACATGGGAAGAAGCCGAAGCAAAAGTAACGCTGCACTCCCTGTTAACCGTTATCAACGTTCCTCAAATCAATCAAGTCCATATGTACTTCTTGGCCACACTCATTGATGGCGAGTTCGGCGTTGGAACGGAAAGCCTTGAGTGCGCATTGTATACAGAAGAAGAAATCCCGTGGGATGAGCTAGCCTTCCCTACCGTTAAACGTACTTTGAAGCGTTATTTTGCGGATAGGAAAGAAGGGAAATTTCCCACGCACGTGTCTGATACATTCCGAGAACCGAGAGAGATCGATTTTGCAGCAACGCTGGGTGAAGACTGGGTGCGCTAAAACTGCGTCTCGAGTTTTATCACATGGTAAGCGGGTTCTTCATAAGGATGCGCATTCTTTAATGCTTGCACTGCGTCCGCGATATGTTTTGCACTACACACCATATCGACTTTAGCCTCCTCGACTTCGCTTAATTGATCTACTTCGCCGATGGTAGGATTTGCCAAACCGATTGGCTTAAACTGGCCAATGCCTCGCGTTTCAAACGAGCAATGTTCATAGTTACCTATCCTTCCCGCACCAGCTGCAAACACAGACTTCTTTACGAAATCACAATCCGTTACAGGCACGTAAAAGCTCAAAAAATAATCTGGTTTTATCGACATATTCTTACTCACAAGATCTGTGGATAACTCTGGGGATACTTAGTCTTAACTTGCGTCAAAACCGCATAAAATAAGCTTTTGAAACAGCTTGCGGGCTTTTTGATCAAAAAATAAATAAATCAATAAAATCAATAATTTAGATTTGTCAATGTGTCAAAATACTTTTTTTATGCACAAGTCGCCATACACCTTGCCGTAAACAGCCAAGTTTGTGCATAAGAATTCCAACGCACCAAAAAAATGCATTGACAGAGTGAAGATTAGATGAAATAGAGACTGCGTATTTCTTATCATAAATGCTGCGAAAAAGTACTTTCAGGCCGCAACGGGATTTCAGTATGGCACAAAACTTTACATTTGCATGTTTATTTTTAGACAAGTTTTTTAGAAAACAGGACAAATTAAAAGCACTAAGTTATATAGGCAAAAAAAATGGGGTCAGAGCAAAGCTCTAACCCCATTTAAATTAAAAGCATTCGTTATTTAAAGAATTCTCGAGCGTTCTGGAATAAGCGCAACCATGGAGCATTTTCACCCCAACCTTGCGGATGCCATGAGTTCTGAAGTGTTCGATAAACACGCTCAGGATGCGGCATCATAATCGTCACACGACCATCAGAAGAACTTAAACCCGTTATCCCCTCAGGAGATCCGTTAGGGTTAAACGGATAAGCTTCCGTCGCAGAACCATAGTTATCAACATAACGCAATGCAACTTGAGACTGTGCCTGTAAGCTAGCTAGTGCATTGTCATTACTAAACTCAGCGCGCCCTTCTCCGTGCGCCACAGCGACCGGTATACGCGTTCCCGCCATTCCTTGCAACATGATTGAATTTGATTCTAACAACTCAATCATCACTGCACGCGCTTCAAATTGCTCTGAGCGATTACGCACAAAATGCGGCCATAAATCTGCACCAGGAATAAGCTCACGCAAGTTCGACAACATCTGACAGCCGTTACACACGCCCAAGACTAGGGTCTGATCACGATCAAAGAATGTTTGGAACTGATTCTTAACTTGCTCATTGAACAAAATCGATTTTGCCCAACCTTCACCTGCACCAAGTACGTCGCCATAAGAGAAGCCACCACATGCAACAAGCGCATTAAAATCAGCTAGATCTACGCGTTGAGCGCCGAGGTCACTCATGTGCACATCTTGTGCTTCAAATCCTGCTCGCGTGAATGCTGCAGCCATTTCTGTTTGACCATTTACGCCTTGCTCACGCAATACAGCAATACGAGGTTTGGCCCCTGTATTAATATAAGGCGCAGCAACATCTTCATTGAGATCAAAGCTCAATTCAGCATGTAGACCAGGATTGTTGGCATCAGCTAAAGCATCAAACTCTTGCTGTGCACATTCTGAATTATCACGCAGGCTTTGCATTTTATAGCTGGTTGTAGACCACAGTTGCCACAAGCTAGAACGAGAACGCTCAATGACCGCTTTACCGTCAAAGCTACAACGCACCATGTCGTCATCATTCAATGTGCCGATCACTAGCGTGTGTTCACCTAATCCTGCAGCAGTAAACTGCTGAAGCACTTCCTCGGTATCGGCAGCATTGACTTGAATCACCGCACCAAGCTCTTCATTAAACAATTCACGGGCAAAGTGTGAATCATCTTCAGCAAGCTGATCGAGTTTGATGTCAACACCCACATGGCCTGCGAAGGACATCTCTGCCAAAGTCGCGAATAAACCGCCATCTGAACGGTCATGATAAGCCAATAGCTTACCGTGTTTGTTTAAGCCCTGAATCACAGCAAAGAAGGCTTTTAAGTCTTCAGAGTCATTAAGATCTGGCGCGATCGCACCAACCTGAGAATATACTTGAGCCAAAGCCGAACCGCCCAAACGGTTTTGACCGTTTGCAAGGTCAATCAAAATCAGATCAGTTGCTTGATCAGATACTTGCAGCTGAGGCGTTAGGGTCTGACGAACATCTACAACCGGTGCGAACCCTGAGATGATCAAAGACATTGGCGACACAACTGACTTATCTGCGCCGTCTTCTTTCCAAACTGTCTTCATAGACATCGAGTCTTTACCGACTGGTATCGAAATGCCTAGCTCCGGACACAATTCGATACCCACAGCTTCGACAGCTTTATATAAGTTGTCATCTTCACCTGCGTGGCCTGCCGCAGCCATCCAGTTAGCAGACATTCGAATATCCCCTAACTGATCAATCGATGCTGCAGCCAAATTTGTTACTGCCTCTCCAACCGCCATTCGGGCGGAAGCTGCTGCATCGATCACGGCGATCGGAGTACGCTCACCCATCGCCATAGCTTCACCAGCGTACCCATCAAGATCAGAACTCGTTACCGCGACATCTGCCACAGGTACCTGCCAAGGCCCAACCATCTGATCACGGGCAACCATTCCTGTGATACTGCGGTCGCCGATTGTAATCAGGAAGTTTTTACTCGCTACACTCGGCAAACTTAAAACACGATCTACCGCTTCGTTAATATCAATACCGGTAGAATCGAAAACTTCTTTCGTGAACTTGCCCGACTCCACACTTCTGTGCATTTTAGGCGGTTTGCCGAACAATACCGACATCGGCAAATCAACAGGCTTATTCTCAAAATGCGGATCATCAAGCGTCAGCTCATGCTCTTCTAACGCTTCACCAACAATGGCATAAGGACAACGCTCGCGAGCGCAAAGCTCTTCAAACTTAGCTAGGTCTTTATCCTCAACAGCCAACACATAACGCTCTTGGGATTCATTACACCAAATCTCATGCGGCGCCATACCCGGCTCATCGTTTGGCACTTTGCGCAAATCAAAGCGACCACCACGACCACCATCTTTCACCAATTCAGGAAAGGCATTAGATAAACCGCCAGCGCCCACATCGTGAATGAAAGCAATCGGGTTTTGATCACCAAGTTGCCAGCAGCGGTCAATCACCTCTTGGCAACGACGTTCCATTTCAGGGTTTTCACGTTGCACAGATGCAAAGTCTAAATCTGCGTGACTTGAGCCAGAGTCCATTGACGAGGCAGCGCCACCGCCTAGGCCAATCAGCATTGCTGGGCCACCCAGTACAATTAGTTTGGCACCTACTTTGATCTCGCCTTTTTCAACGTGCTCGCCACGAATATTTCCAAGACCACCAGCGATCATAATCGGCTTGTGGTAGCCTTTGACTTCACGTCCTAGTGGACTTGCCACTTCTTGTTCAAACGTACGGAAATATCCCGTTAGGTTCGGACGACCGAATTCATTATTGAACGCAGCACCACCAATCGGCCCATCCAACATAATATCTAATGCGGAACAAATGCGGTCGGGCTTACCAAAATCTTGCTCCCACGGCTGTTTGAAGCCCGGAATATTCAAGTTAGAAACCGTAAAACCAGTCAAACCCGCTTTAGGTTTAGAGCCTTTACCCGTCGCACCTTCGTCACGAATTTCACCACCAGAACCCGTCGATGCACCACTAAAAGGTGAAATCGCCGTTGGGTGGTTGTGAGTCTCTACTTTCATCAGGATATGAATATCTTCTTCATTTCCTTCGTAGACCTTCGTTTCTGGATTAGGAAAGAATCGCTTGCCCTTCGAGCCTACAATCACTGATGCGTTATCTTTATACGCAGATAAAACCCCTTCTCCGCTCAGTTGATTTGTATTCTTGATCATCGCAAACAACGATTTATCTTGAGCTTCCCCATCAATATCCCAAGACGCGTTGAATATCTTATGACGACAATGCTCAGAGTTCGCTTGCGCAAACATCATCAGTTCTACATCGCTAGGGTTACGCCCAAGATCGATAAATGCTTTGGTCAGATATTCAATTTCATCTTCCGCGAGCGCTAAGCCAATTCGCTTGTTGGCTTCAGTCAAGGCATCTTGCCCATAGGCAATCACATCGACCGTACTTAGCGCTGCTGGCTCTGACTGTTTGAACAGAAGTTCTGCACCCGCAAACTCATGGAATACAGTCTGTGTCATGCGATCGTGAAGCACGTCAGACAATGCACCGACAGTATTTGCATCAAGATTCCCATCAACACGCACATAGTAAGCAATACCACGTTCGATTCGTTTGATCTGATCAAGCCCACAACCTAAGGCGATATCTGTTGCCTTACTCGACCATGGGGAAATCGTTCCGACACGAGGCACAACTAAGAACAATTTGCCTTCTGTCGCTTCCAATTGGCTCTTCGGGCCATATGTTAATAAGCGATTCAATACACTGAGTTCTTGTTCACCAATGGTATCTACTGCGTCTACGAAATGCATAAACTCGGCATATACCGATTCGACTGCATTATTTATTTCTCGTAATTGGGCAAGTAGAGACTGTTGCTTAAAGGGGGATAAAGCAGGTGCACCGCGGAGTTCCATCATAATTCGGACCAAGCCTCATTGGGTGAGATGTAGAAAGGCGCGTATGATACTTCAAACGCATTTCACTGTTAACAATTTAACGTGCATAGATCAATGCTCGCTCAAATGTTCATCATTCTCTATACTGATTAAGCTATAAATTTAATAATTACTGTCTGAAGTATTCTTTTGAATCAATCTCTTAGCAAATCATTATCGCAAGCAAACTATCTGTTTTGCTGCCTTATTCTTGCGCTTAGCTTAGTCGGCTGCGAACAACCCAGCCAACTCGAGCAAATCAAAGAACGTAAGACTCTGCACGTGATTAGCAGAAACGCACCGGGCATTTATTATGAGGGGCGCGATACGAGTGAAGGATTTGAGTATGAGTTCGCTTCACTCTTTGCCAAAAATCTTGGGCTAGATCTCGACGTCAAAGTTGCCGGCACACGCGCTCAGATACGCTCCGCACTCGACAACAACTACACCAACATGGCCGCTTCAATGATGGTACTCAGTGAAGCCAATACCTCAAAGTATAAACACAGCGAGCCCTTTCTAGAAACAACTCCTTTGATTGTGTATCGATATGGCTCAAAACGCCCACGTTCTATCGCGGATCTATCCGGAAAAACGATTGCTGTTGTGAGCGACAGTGACTTGGTCACTGAACTTGAATCGCTGATATTCAATCATCCCGATCTAAAATGGGAAACCGTAAACAGCGACACCGAAGAATTGATACGCATGGTTCAAGACAAAGAGGTTGATCTTGCCCTCGTTTACTCACTAGAACTGAAACTTCACCGCGCTTTTTATCCTCGCGTCCGCCAAGCCTTTGAATTTGGCTCAAGCAAAGGCATTGCTTGGTTTTTCCCAAACAACAGTGACAATACTCTGATTAACGCAGCCAATGCATTTATCCATCAATCCAATGAAGATGGCACATTGATGCAGTTAGAAGAACGCTATTATGGCCATCTAGCGCAAGTGAACTATGTGGGCGCGCGCACCTTCATTCGCCACACAAAACAACGCCTACCAAAGTATGAGGATACCTATAAAAAGTACGCGACCGAATACGAAACCGACTGGCGTTTGATGGCCGCAATGGGTTACCAAGAATCTCACTGGCGACCTAATGCCGTCTCACCAACGGGAGTTCGAGGTTTGATGATGCTCACTTTGGTCACCGCTAAAGAAATGGGCATTAAAAATCGTCTTGATCCGATTCAAAGCATCAAAGGCGGCTCTAAATACTTCTCTAAAATACACAAACGTATTTCCGAAGACGTCCAGGAACCCGATCGGACATGGTTTGCGCTGGCTTCTTATAATGTTGGTCTCGGACATCTTGAAGATGCCCGCATGCTGACCGAGAAAGGTGGCAAGGACCCAAACAAGTGGGCGGATGTGAAAGATTTCCTACCTCTTCTTCAACAGAAGAAATACTACTCACAAACAAAATACGGTTATGCGCGCGGTAAAGAGCCAGTGATCTACGTGCAAAACATTCGTCGTTACTATGACGTATTGCGTTGGCTAGATGAGAGTAAACGCAGAGAGCGCCCCAAAAACACCATAAACTTCGACGAAAACCTAGTGCGATAGTCGTAGAGAAACTCCCCTACCTGTTATCGCACATGTATTCGCACCACACTTACCTTTAGTCTTTTCTATTCGGCTGAGATTGGCTCTCGATATCTCGTAGCATGTCCAGGATTTAGACGCGCTGCGGCACCCGATCGACCAATCCACCATACGTAAATACTTGGCGTAAACCATAACGACAAGATAATCGAGAAGCCAATTCCGCCTGCAATCACTACCGCTAATGGCGGCCAGAATTGCCCACCAACAAGCAGAATCAACGGTATGAATCCAGCAATCGTAGTGAGCGTTGTACTCAAAATATGTCGCGTACAAGACATCACCGCATTGATAATCTCTTGATGATCTCCGGCTTTAGCCTTCTCATTGGCTTCCATTGCAGCGATCACGACAATGGAGCCATTAATCGCCACACCGATCAGACCAGTGATACCAATCAAAGGATTAAAGCCCAATGCATATCCACTAATCCAAAGCGATAAAAAGCCAAAGCCCGCAGCAAGTAATGCGACCATGCCAATGATTGTTGCCAACCTAAAACTGCGAAATGCTAAAACCAAGCAAGTCACCATCAATAAAACCAAAACAGGTAGGTTGGCCGCTAGTGATGCATTTGCTCGCTTACTCTCTTCCGCATCACCGCCCACAGACCAGCGATACCCCTCAGGTAGCACCCAACCACCTGACTCAAGTCGTTCAACAACGGCATTGGTAATATCTATCGGGGTCACGTGCTGTGAAAGATAACCGTGAATAATATTTACTCGCTCACCATTACGACGAGTAATTGAGGCCGCGTCGGGCGTTAGATTGAATTCTCCAAAGGCACTAGCTGGCACCCATCGGCCATCTGGTTGAACAATCGGGAACGCGCGCAACTGTTCGATACTTGCACGCTGACTATTCTCATAGCTCACAGTTACCGGTAACTGCGTAATGTCTTCTAACATGCTGCCTGCTTGAACGCCTTCGTAGGCAGCTTGCAGCTGAGCAGCTACCGAGTCGAGCTGAAGCCCCATTTCGCCGAGAGCAGTTTCATTCGCATCAAACTCAATCTTCGGAGCGCCCGGTTTTACTGATGCTTGGGTATGCAACACACCAGATTGCTGAGAAATAATTGCTCGTAGCTCTTCACCTAAAGTTCTTAACACATCCGTTTCAGGGCCAAACACCCGAAACTCAATTGGCGCTTCGACAGGCGGTCCTTGAGAGAAAGGCTTGGCAACAATTTGAACTTGAGTAAAGCTCTCGCTTAACTCAACTTGAAGCTCATCTATTAGGCTTGATGATGCCTCGACATCCTCAGCAGTCACCACCACTTCGGCGTAGTAGTTCTGGTTGCGATTATTCATCAATTGGTTGTAGTAAAACGCCGGAACACTATCCCCAATAGACCAAACCGTTTGTTTTACCTCTGCTTTATTACGAATCAACGCGTCTATTTCCTGCACTAGGGCATCTGCAGCAGGAACACTCGTATTTGATTCAAACCAAACGCGTAACTCGAACATGTCGCGATCAGCGGTCGGAAAGAATACTTTTGGCAAAGAGCCAACAGAAAGCACACCAAAAATACTCAAACCAAGTGCAGTCACAACCGCTAACCATGGCTTACGCAAACTGTGCGCGAGAAAACGCTGATAGCCTTCTGATTTTTCTTTTGAGCTAACACCAACCTGCCACCAGCGAGACTCATTTGGCTTGGCGAGCTTGTTCTCAAGCAAGGCACAGATAGCAGGAATCACAGTCATGGACAAACAGAATGAAGCGATCAAAGCCAATATCACGCTCACTGATATCGTACCAATGAAGTCTCCGGCATTACCCTCAATCAAGAGGATTGGCATGAACGCAAGAATAGTAGTGAGCGTTGATGCTAGTAGAGGCATAAACAGATGATCAAAAGCTTGTCGGATCGCTTCCGAGGACGCGAAACCCTGCTTTATTCTAGTGCTGACTTCATCCGTCATCACAATAGCGTTGTCGATCAACAGACCAATCGCGACAATCATGCCAAACATCGACATCTGCTGAACTTGGAGATTCAACACATTTAAAGCAAACAAGACACAAGCCGCTGCGAGCGGCAGCGAGCACGCCACGATTAACCCAGAGCGCCAGCCCATAAACAGCCACACAACGAGTAATACGGCAATCATGCCCGCCATCAAGTTTTGACCAAGGCTCTGCAAACGATCTTTGGTATAGCTCGCCTGCTCAAACACCTCATCCAAGGAGACAACCCCACCGGTCTCTGCCTCAACTGACCTCAGCACATTTTTAACCGACGCAGTCCAAGGATTAATCTGACTTGAAACTTCGATACGCGCTGCGACCAATATGACGCGATCACCATCAACACGCATGATGTTATCTTCTGGTTTAGAGTAACTTTTTTCGACAGTAGCTATATCACGCAACAATACGTCACCACTGGTGCTTTTCACTGGCAACTGTCGAATACGATCAAGCGAGTCAAACTCGCCACGCACTTCTATAGCGCTAAATACTTTGTCGCTCAACAGACGACCCGCAACTTCTTTGGAGTCGGATGCTTCAACAATCGCCGCTAACTCTTGAACCGTCATCCCTAGTTCGGCTAATTCATAGGGTTCTACATATATTTGCACTGTCTCATCTGGCGCGCCATGTAAACTGACATACTCAGTACCTGGAACCGCTTCAATGCGATCTTTCAATATTTGCGAAATGCGATTCATAATATCGAGCTGAGGCGCACCTTCGCCCTGCCACTTCACAGCTGTAATCAAGGTATATGCATATGCGATGTTCTCTTCTTCGATAATCTTTGGAACAGAAGCTTGTGGCGGGAGCTTACGGCTCGCATCTTTAATGCGATCTCTCACGCGAGAAATCAGCTGTTGGTTGGTTTGAGAGGTAACTCTATCTTCGAGTTCCACAGCTAGAACCGAAACATTACTACGAGACGTTGAATTAATCGTTTTGATCTCAGAAATGCTCGCTAACTCAGACTCAAGCACTTCAGTAATTGAAGATTCAACCAGCCTTGCCGATGCACCCGGAAACTCTGTCACAACAGAAATAAAGCGTTGTGTAATACGAGGATCTTCGATCTTAGGTAGCGCAAACCAAGCAGATAAACCTGCGGCGCAAATCACAATCAAGGTCATCAACAAAAGATGGGGATTTTCATAAAACGCAGCACTGACAGAGCTTAAGCGTGATCCAGATTTCTGCATTACTGGGCTCCTACGATCACGGCGTTTTGATCGGCATATCGGACTTTTTGATTCGCCACAATTCTATGCGTAGCTCTGAGCACAACGTTCGGCAAATCATCTTTCGCGAGTCCGCCTCTTACCAAAACGTAGTCGCCTGCAAAGCGATCGATCATCACCGTTTTTCGAGAGATTACAGCGGTTGCATCACCTACAGAATTCGCTTCACCTTCCACTGCAAGCGGCTCAGCAAGATACACTGACCATAAACCGCGACCGTATTCACTCAGTGCCTCTATCGGCAGCCATAAACCAGAGCGCTGACGATCACTACGTAATTGCAGACTCAAGATTTCACCGGGAACTAAACCTCGTTCATCTATATCGGCAACGTGCAGAAACACGTCTGACGCTCGATTGCCCGAAAGACTAAACTTGATGCGATCAACCTTGGCTTCAAACACTCCAGCAGAATGTTCAAGACGAACCGCCTGCCCTTCAGCCAGTTTCTGGGCGACTCGCAAAGGCAAGCTTGCTCGAATCTCTGCCATAGCGCTTTGCTCGACCAAGAGAACTGGCAAGCCAACACTCATTGTTCTGCCGACGTCGCTCAGACGCTCAATCACCACCCCATCAAAAGGCGCCTTGAGTACAGATTTCTGCAATTCCAACTTAATCGATGACAATTGTGCATTCGCGAACGCTAGGTCAGCCTCTGCTGCTTGTCGTTGTCGGATGGCTTCATCTAAAGCCTGAGCAGAAACATTACTATTTGTGCGCAGCCCTTTTGTTCGCTTGAGAGATGACTTAGCAAGATCTAATGAAGCAACCGCCCTATCACGCGTCGCACGCAACTCGGTTTGTCTTGCTTGCAAGCGAGCAGTATCAAGCTGTGCGAGAATCTCCCCGGCAACAAAGGCCTCACCTTCTTTCTTTGAAATAGAGACAAGCCGGCTTGCGATATCAAAGCCTAACTCTACGCGCTGTGCAGCCTCAACGCGCGCAACAAACTGCTCATATTCTGGCACGAAAATCTCGCCACCATCACCAAGCGTCTCAACCAAAACGGCTGACGCAGCAATGTCATTGCTCGTTGAAGAATGTGTTATTCGACTAACGCCAAGTGCTGCCGAGAGGAAAACAAAAAACACCGAAACAAGAAAAATGGGTGAATTGGTCAACCTTTGAATGGATGGCATTTATTCCTCACTTAATTGGATTTCTAAAAAAACTACCGGAACTACGAACGAGTCCACACTTTCGGATTTATTTTTTACACTGTAAATTTTACACTGTCAATTTTTTAACTTATCGTATGACTCATGGGAAGAAGAAAACTAGACGAACAAGAAGTGGCAGAGTTCAGAGCAAAGCTTATGGACCAAGCACTCATACTATTTGCGAAACACGGATACCGTGACGTATCAATTAGAGCTATTGCCCTGGCGACTGGTTGCAGCGCCATGACGCCATATCGCTATTTTGAAAACAAAGAAGCGATTTTTGATGCTTGTCGCGCTCGCGCCTTCGAGCGATTCGCCGAGTTTCACGAACAGATTGTTGAAGCCCATCCCCACCCTGTTGAACGAATCAACGCACTCGGCCAAGGGTATGCAGACTACGCAGCCGCACATACCGATGCATTTCGTTTAATGTTTGAATTAGACCAACCGAGCGAGCCTAGCAACCATCTTACGCTAATGGGGAATCGCGCTTTCGACACTCTGCGAAACTCAGTAAGAGACGCTGTACAACAAGGTTATTTAAAAGGCGAACCAGAAAAACTAGCTCATTTATTTTGGGCGACAATACATGGCATCGTCGTACTAGACCTAACGAACAAACTCACTTACGGAATCGACAAGCATGCCTTGCTCGAATCTTTCTTTGAAGGCGAGTTCACTTCAGCGAGAAACACTCCCGAAGACAGCAAATGAGCTCTCACACTAACGATCTCGATACTACAGGTCCGGGCGTAAGAAAGGCTTCACCCAAGGTTTGTTTTGTTCAATCTCTTCGAGGGTTAGACCGGTTAACTCATACGGCAACACCAACCAGTCTTGCGTTTTATGGAGAAAGTAGTCTGGCTTCCGGCCAGTCTCAGATAAGCCCTCTTTGAAATATGGCATCGCAATACGTGTATCGTCAGGCATGTTGCGTTTAGCTTTACTTGATAAACGCTGAATGACCGCATCGATATGGCGCCCAGTACTGAACACATCATCGACAATCAACAGTTTGTCGTCGTAATTCATATTCTCAAGCAGATATTGAATACCATGAACACGAATACCCTGATTGCCCTCTAACTCTTCAAAGTATTGTTCCATGCCGCGGTATGACGTTCGAATAGCGATATGATCTGTTTCTACCCCCAGCGTTTGTAGACACTCTTGCACATAAATACCTACTGTCGACCCGCCACGCCAAATACCGACAATAAAGTCTGGACGAAAACCACTTTCATATATTTTGACCGCCAAACGATAGCTATCTTCCACCAACGACTGCTCTTCGACATATCGTTTTTTCGCTTGCTTCTGCTGTTCTAGCCCGGCCATTTTACCCATCCTATTTATACTCGATATACGATACTCAGCTTGCAAAATGTTTTTGAAAAAGTAAATAATCAAGCCACTTATACTGAGCATACTGGGATTCAATCGGTGACTCTTAAAACCTACATTGGCGCACAACAATTACTAGAAGATTCGTTCCGTTTAGGCACGCAAATTCTAGACTCAGGCTTCAAACCAAGCATTATTATTGCACTATGGCGAGGCGGAACACCGATTGGGACAGCAGTACAAGAGCTGCTTGAGTATCACGGAATTGAAACAGATCATATCGCCATTCGAACCTCTTCCTACGCAGCTGCCATTGATGGTCGCTCAAATGAGATTCGCATTCACGGCATGAGCTATCTCATCAAACACGTGAAACATACGGACCGCTTATTAATCGTCGATGACGTATTTGATACAGGGCATACCATTAAAGCGGTAATTGAACATCTTGAAACTCACGCCAGAAGAAATACGCCGCAAGAAATAAAAGTGGCCGTACCGTATTACAAGCCTACACGTAATCAAACTGATATTGTGCCAGATTACTTTTTACATAAAACCGAAGAATGGCTTAAATATCCGCACTCGCTTGAAGGTTTGAGTCATGAAGAAATAGCCGAAAACAGGCCAGAGCTATACGAGATAATTAAGCCTCACCTCAAAAAGTAATTCACTCATCTAGCTCAAAGGCATAATTGACCTGATCACTGCTGAAACCGCGACTATATAAGTAGCGTTGCTGCTTCGCTTTTTGCTTTAAGTCAAAAGCGCGATCCCAATCACCAAACTTACGCTGTCGCGTATGCTTGGCGAGTTCAAACCAATCTGTATCATCACGTTCAAACGCAAGCATCACAGCTTCAGAATCGACTTTTTGCACTGCGAGCTCTTGCCTCACCCGCGCCGCACCGTAGCCCTTTATAACACGTGATCGCAGCAACATATCCGCATAACGTTGCTCACATAAGTAGCCTGCTTCGATCATTTGCTCGATCACATCATCAACGAGGACTTGTTCGTCCTCATCTAAATTCCGTAAGAGCTTATCTCTCAACTCGTGAATTGCATATTCACGCCTCGCTAACAAATCAACGGCTTTGTTTTTTAGTTTTTGCAGCAGCTCAGCTTGCTCACTCATACACACTCATCACACTTTATGCATCACCTAACAACAAGCGTCGAATAAACACTTCTTTGCTAGCAATTTCAAGGTTAAACTACTCCGATTACTTTTTGCTCAACAAGAACAAAAATATCATCTAACAACAAAGACTACCGTGGCAGGCAACTGCTACGTTCCAAGAATACAGGCACGACATGGCTAATTTCTTATCCAAGCTTTTTAAACCAAAATGGCAAAACAAATCTGCCGAAGTTCGATTAGAAGCTCTGCAGCAACTTGATCCAAATAACAATGAGCAACGTGAGATTATCGAATCTCTGCTCTTAAATGATGAAAACCCTTCTGTAAGACAAGCAGCACTGAGTAAAACAAGCGATCCAGCGCGCGTTATTGTACTCTACGCGAAGTTAAACAATGCGGACAAACCCGCTGCGGTTGAACATTTAACAAAGCTCAGTGAATCTTTAGGCCTTAGCCTATTTGACCTCATCGAAGACAAAACCTTTTTGGCGCAAATTATAATCGCCACTGAATCTCCAGATGAATTCCTAAATAGCCTTGCACGCATTCAAGATGAGGAGGCGCTCATCCTCATCGCACAACAAGCGAAGCTAAGTCGACTAAGACAAGCTGCCACCGAGCTAATCGAATCTGAAGAATGCCTTGATAAAGTTATTGAAACAGCGCGATCAAAAGACAAAAAAGTCTTTCAAATTGCAAAGAGTAAATTAAGCCATATTCGTGAACACAAAAAACAAGTCGAACAACAAAAGCTTCAACTCTCTGGTTTACTCGCGAATCTCAAAGAACTCGCAAACACAGACGACACTAACCTCTACTCCGCAAAGTTAGACAGTTTGAAACAACGCTGTAACGCGCTTATTGAAGTCGCAAGCAATGATCAGGTTAGTAGTTACCAATCACTGGTTATCGACTGCGAAAAACGCCTGCAAGCAATTCAAGTTGAAGAGGCAAAAATTGCCTCTGTTAGCGCAGAAACAAAGCAACCAGAAGATCAAGAAAGCCCCTCCTCCGACATCAGCTTGGAGCAGCAAGATTCAGAACTTATCGCAACAATTAACACCTTGGAAGATACATTGAGTCAGTTATCTGAGAGAGCCGCAGCTCCTCAGGATACCTCAGCGATCGATGCCATTATCAAAACGCAAGAAACGCGCTGGATTGAAAGCGCCAAAGAAGAAGCTGTCGATAAAGAAACTGAAAAGTCTTACAAACAAAAAATGTCGGCGCTTCGACAATACTTGAGCGCCTTGCAAAAATTATCGCAACAACAAGCGCGCATTGAATCGCTGACACAGCAGTCATCATACGAGGCATATAAAGAACTTAAGAGCATTCTCGACAAAGTAAGCTGGCCCGACAATTTCGCCCTCCCCGCACTACTGATCACGGCGTCAGAGGTGATGGCAAAATCTGAAGAGCACGAGCAAGCAAAAGAGCAAGAACAATCGAAGATTGAAGCTGAGCTAAACCAATCGCTCACCGCACTCGACAAGCTTCTTGACGAAAAGCAGCTCAACGCATCCAAACAAAAGATTCAACAAGTACGAAAACTGCATAAAAAGCTGACTAAGAAAAGACAAAATCACTACACATCTGCCCTAAAACTACGTAGTGATCAACTGAATGAATTGAGAGATTGGCAAGGCTTTGCTGCATCGCCAGAGCAAGAAAGATTATGTGAATCGATGGAAGCTCTGATTGATAAGCATATAGATCCTCAAGAAAAGTCAGCCCAAATAAAGCAACTTCAAGAACGCTGGAAAAGTCTTGGCGGCGCGCAAGACCCTGCCCTATGGCAACGCTTTTCAAATGCGGCTGAGGCAGCATTTGCACCATGCGCTGAATATTATTCTGAGCAAGGCGAGCTGAAAAAAGCCAATCTCGAAAAACGTAAAAAGCTTGCCGCTGAACTTGCTGAATTTGTCGAGCAAATCAACTGGGAAACAGTGGATTGGAAAGCAGTAGAAAAAATAAATCGTCAAGCTCGCAACGAATGGCGCGAAGCTCATCCAGTTGATCGCAGACACGGGCGTGACCTGCAAGAGCAATTCAATCAAACGCTAGCAAAATTGAGCGATAAAATTGACGCTGAACGAGGGCAAAACTTAGCAATCAAACAAGATATCGTATCTCGTGCTCAGGCTTTTGCAGAAAGCGAAGAGCTCTCAACAGCCATGCAAGGCGCCAAAGACCTTCAAAGCGAATGGCAAAAAGTGGGTATTACCGAACACAAGAAAGACAGGGTTCTCTGGAAAGAATTCCGCGCTGCTTGCGACAAAATTTTTGCCCAACGAGATGCTCAACGTAACAAAGCAAAACAGGAAAATGACGAGAAGCTAGCTCAGACCGAAGAGATCGTAAACGAAGCTGAACAAACAGTGAAGCAAACGTTCTCTTCAGTAAAAGACGCCGAGACAAGCCTAGCAAGTTTGCGCTCCAATCTAAAACAAGTGACTAACGTTAATGGGAAAAAACGAACAGAGCTTCTTGATCGCTACAACGCTTGTATTGAAGCTTTGAAGCATCAAATTAAACAGTTGGATTTCGAACGCATTCTGGCTCAATGGAACGAAGCACAACGTAAAGCCGACATTCTCGCGATTGCCGCCGAAAATAAAGAGGAAATCGATGCAAACTTTGCGAGTACCGTTGAATTAAGTAAGCGCCTAGAAGAACGTTTCCAAGCGCGGGCCAAAGCATCAAAAGCGCAAAAACTGACTATCAGCGATGACGATCTCGCACAAGAGTTATGTATTCGTTGTGAGATTGCTGCGGGGCTTGAATCTCCGGCGTCAGCGCAAGAGCGACGTATGCAACTGCAAGTGACTCGTCTGTCAGAAGGTTTGAGTGGCGCAGCCAGCTTATCGAGAGAAGAACAGTTAGAACAATTGCTCATTGCATGGTTTGCTGAAAATGTATTCGATACAAAAACGCGTGAGATCTATACAAATCGTATTGATGCTTGTATCAAACAAGTATTTGGCGCAGCGCAGTTAGCGAGCCAAAAGCTAGCAAGCGAAACCGCTGAACCCGCATAAATATCAAAAACTAGTGCTTTGCTGAGGCGATGTAAGCAATTGCCTCAGCAACAGCCTTTTCAATTTTTGCCGCGATTTCCATCCTTTCTACATCGCTCGTGTAAAACGCCCGATCCACGCTATGTTTGATGTATTTGGCGGGCACTTTATTCAAAGCAAGACACGCAATATCACTCAATTGCGCTTCGCTAAACGTATGCTTTTTAAGCTGTTTAGACATTTCATCTACCACCAAGCGCTCATGGTAATTAAAAATACTGTCTAGTACCGACATAAGTTGATTCCCTTTTAAGCATCCAATCAGTCATCCAACAGAATGATAAATTAAGTAATAAGTGTGCAGCTTACAAACTGTGCCACCACAAAGTGTGATCGAAACACAGTTACTCATAAACTTTGGCAAGGTTAGTGGCAGGGCTAAGAGTGATAACATACAATCTTTCAGACCAACGAGTGAAAAGAGTAAAGCAATGAAACTTACCCACGTATTGGTCGCCGTCATCGCAATGATGTCGTTCGGCTTGACCCACGCGGCACAGCAAAGCCTTGAAGAACTGCTAGCACAAGCAGAACAGGCACCAGAATTAGTTCCAGAAAAATCACAGCGTGAAGCAAGTGTTCATATCGCACGCTCTCTCCTTCTGAGCCACTATCGTAAACAAGATATCGATCGCGAATTGTCGAAACGTGTCTTTGAGCACTACTTAGATTCTCTTGATGGACAGCGCCTGTACTTCCTTCAATCAGATATCGAAGAATTTGAACCTTACCGCAACCGTCTCCATGGTGCCTTGAAAACTGGCCAACTAGAACCAGGATTCAAGATTTTTAATCGCTATCAAGAGCGCGTTATTCAGCGTCTCGTTTATAAAATTTCTCTTCTAGAGAATGACTTAAAAGACATGCGTTTCGATGATGACGAATTCATTCTGTCTGATCGCTCTGAGCAAGCGTGGCCAACAACAGAAGCTGAACTAGAAGATATTTGGCGTCGACGCGTTAAAAGTGGTGCACTCTCTTTAAAATTGTCTGGCGAGTCACTTAAAGAAGCTGCGGACACTTTGCGTACCCGCTACCAGTCGCAACTAAAGCGTGCGCTTCAGATTCGTAACGAAGACGCTTTCCAAGCCTACATGAATGCGTTTACAACGCTTTATGATCCACATACGACTTACTTCTCACCTCGCTCTTCAGAAAACTTTAACATCAACATGAGTTTGTCGCTTGAAGGAATCGGCGCGGTTCTACAAGCCGACAATGAGTTTACAAAAGTTGTTCGCTTGATTGCAGGTGGTCCTGCGCAACAACAAGGCCAGCTTGGCCCTGCTGACCGAATTGTCGGCGTTGCTCAAGGCGACGAGAAAATGGTTAACGTTGTAGGTTGGAGATTAGACGAAGTTGTACAATTGATTCGTGGTCCAAAAAAATCAACGGTGCGCCTCGAAGTTATTCCATCCGAAGCAAAAGTCGACACAGACACGCGCGTGATCGCGATTGTTCGTGACAAAGTAAAACTTGAAGATCAAGCAGCGAAAAGTTCTGTCATCGAGACTGAACGCGACGGTCAAACTAAGCGCGTTGGTGTTATCGAGATTCCAACCTTCTATGCTGACTTCCAAGCCATGCAAAACGGCGATCCAAACTACAAGAGCACAACACGCGACACATTGCTTTTGTTGAATGAAATGCGTGCCGAAAAAGAACTAGATGGTCTGGTCATTGATCTACGCGGCAATGGCGGCGGCTCATTAGACGAAGCAAACAAGCTTACCGGCCTGTTCATTGATGAAGGCCCTACCGTTCAAATACGCAGCGCGAACAACCGCGTCGAAGTGCTAACTGACCCAGATCCAAAGCTAGTATATAACGGCCCTTTACTCGTTCTCGTTGACCGTTTGAGTGCTTCTGCATCAGAAATCTTTGCAGGCGCCATTCAGGACTACGATCGCGGTATCGTGATGGGCTCTCAAACCTTTGGTAAAGGTACCGTTCAATCTGTTCGTCCTTTAAACCACGGCCAGCTTAAAATCACTCAAGCTAAGTTTTATCGCATCTCGGGTGCCAGCACACAGCATAAAGGCGTTGTACCAGACATTCTGATCCCTGATACGGTCGATACGACTAAAGTAGGTGAAGATTCTCTTGAAAACGCTCTTCCTTGGGATGCTATTGCAGCGGCCGATTTTAAACAACTCGCTAGCAACGACGGTGTTGAAACAGTATTGAATCAACGCCATAAAGAGCGCTTTGCGAAAAACGAAGAATACCAAGTCTTACTTGAAGAGATTGCATTGCTCGATAAGCAACGCACAAAAGATCGCGTATCTCTCAATAAAGAAGTTCGCCAAAAAGAAATCAAGACAGCTGAAAAAGAGCAACTCGACTTAGAAAACAAACGTCGTAGCTTTGATGGCAAAGAACCTTACGCTGATTTCAAGGCATGGGAAGATGACGTCGAAGCTCAAGCAAGCAAGACGCAGAGCGACGAACTCGAAATAGACTTTATCGTTGACGAGAGCGTCGAGGTATTGCTTGATTTCATTGAAGCAACTGCAAAAGCTTCGATCGCAAAAGCCTCATAGTCAGCAGTAATGACCAGCGACGATAAGCCTTCCTCAAGACACTTGCCCGACGAAAAGGTCGGGCAAGACATTGATTCAAAACCTACAGATCTTGATGCATCACCAGAAAGCCAAAATCAAGATACGCCCTCTAGCTCAGAAAAACACTCAAACAAATCAAATGATCAACATACACCAGTTGAGCCATGGGTTAGTGAAGAAACCATTGCAGGGCTATTTGATCGTGTTGGATCTGCTGCTGGCCAGGCTTTTAGGATAGCTAAACGCACAACAGATACCTCCTACAAAGTTGGTAAGGCACTCATTCAATCTCAAGATCAGTTGAAGTTGATGGTAGCCGCAGGTGAGAGTT
>NZ_LWFI01001508.1:0-763 GCF_001635735.1 Oleiphilus sp. HI0067 | reverse complement strand
AAATTATCTTCACTAAAGGCTCAGTTGCCGATGCCGTTTGTGCGTCAGTCGCAGTACCTGGCCTTTTTGCGCCTGTGGAGCTCAATGGACGAAAACTCGTGGATGGAGGCATTATTGAAAACGTACCCGTATCATTAGTCCGTAAGATGGGTGCGGGCATCATTATTTGCGTTGATCTTACGCACACAAAACGCTATCAAGCACCTAAAAACATGGCTGACACGCTGGGCAACGCCATTGATATCTGTATTGACCATAAAACCAAAGAACAGCTCAAGCAAGCCGATATCGTTGTCGGTTTAGATCTCTCTTCTTACAGCCGATCAGACAATAGAGAGCGCACCAGTGAGTTGATTAACGAAGGTTATGTCGCAATGCTTAAGCGTGCGAAATCAGCCCAGCAATTGAAACACGTGGCGCTCATCCGCTATATCGTGCGCCTAGTGAGGGAAGTCATACCTCTGAAGGTTCCCCACATCCTGTCTCGATTTTATAAAGCAAAACAAAGCCTGATAGATATGGGGTCTAAGAACTAGCAAAGCATCCATTTCGATAAAATAGATGCTTTTGTCTCAAGATCTTGAAAAACTACTTATCGAATTAGAAACGATAAAGCAGTTCAGCGCTGACGCTTGAATCGATAAAGAAAGTATCTTCCTCAAATAAGGCATATTCAAGGCGAATGGCTGTGTCCTGGCTGAAGAACCATCCTGCGTTAAGGCTATAAACCAGCTCTTTGGAAGCTGGGCCATGACTCAACTTT
>NZ_LWFI01001507.1:0-1429 GCF_001635735.1 Oleiphilus sp. HI0067 | reverse complement strand
GAAAGCGCTAGGCATCGCTGAAACACAGTTGGATTTTTTTATTAAAAATGTCAATCGGCGTGATCGCTCTTTGGGCTGGCAGGCGCAAATTATTGAACTAGGCCTACAGCCCGACTCTTTAAAGGGAAAACAATTCATTCAGCTGGTCAATGATATTGTTGGTTTTCCTCGTCATTTATCACAGCACGTTGGTGGCTTTGTCATTTCCTCTGGCCCCTTATATGAATTGGTTCCAGTTGAAAATGCCAGTATGGCAGAACGTACAGTGATTCAATGGGACAAAGACGATTTAGAAAGTTTAGGCTTGCTGAAGGTCGATGTGCTTGCGTTAGGCATGCTAACAGCGATTAGAAAGTCATTTGACTTGATACACCATTACTATGGTCGTCGTTTGAGTTTGGCAGATTTAACACGCATGCAAGACGATCCAAATGTTTATGCCATGATCCAAAATGCAGATACGGTTGGTGTGTTTCAAATAGAGTCTCGTGCACAAATGAGTATGTTGCCGCGCTTAAAGCCTAAAACCTATTACGACTTGGTGATTCAAATTGCAATTGTTCGTCCGGGGCCGATACAGGGCGATATGGTGCACCCTTTTTTAAAGCGTAGAAACGGCGAAGAGCCTATTGAATATCCCTCCGATGCTGTGAAAGAAGTATTGGCGCGCACACTGGGAGTGCCGATATTTCAGGAGCAGGTCATCAAGCTTGCCATGGTCGCAGCAGGTTTCACTGGTGGTGAGGCTGATCAATTGCGTCGCGCGATGGCAGCTTGGAAGAAGACTGGGGAGTTATTTCAGTTCAAGAATAAGCTGATAAAAGGAATGTTAGAGCGTGGCTACGAGTTGAGCTTTGCTGAGAAAATTTTTGAGCAAATTTGTGGTTTTGGTGAATACGGTTTTCCTGAGAGTCATTCTGCCTCGTTTGCGGTGCTGGCCTACGCATCTGCATGGCTGAAATACTATTATCCTGAGGCGTTTTATACCGCACTGCTAAATAGTTTGCCCATGGGCTTTTACAGTGCTTCGCAATTGGTACAAGACGCGCAACGTCATCATGTTTCTATACAGCCTGTATGCATTAATCGATCGATGATTGATCATGATCTACAAGGTGAAAACGCGAAAGTTATTCGCTTGGGCTTTCGTTTAGTAAAAGGGTTAAGCGTCGAAGGGCAAAACTTACTTGTTCGTGAGCGACCGCCCTTAGGTTTTAAATCTGTGAGCGAAGTGAAAGCGATCGGTCTATCTCGAAGAGATTTAGAGTCTTTGGCTTCTGCAGATGCGTTTAGATGTTTATCGGATAATCGTTATGAAACACGTTGGCAATTAATGAACCCTGAAAGTTCATTGCCATTTATGTCGAGCACCGTTGCAGAGGAGCCGATAGGTGATTTCAGGTTTAAGCCAAAGGATATTGAAAATCTC
>NZ_LWFI01001506.1:0-1152 GCF_001635735.1 Oleiphilus sp. HI0067 | reverse complement strand
AGAACGACTCATATGCTTTTTTTGACAAAGACTGATATCGACTCCGATCCAAACTTTCGATCGCAGCTTTAAGTGCTGAAACATCAGCAACCGGAACTAACAGACCATTAGAATTATCCCGAATCATTTCCTTCAAACCTCTTAGCTCATAAGCGATAGTAGGCACGCCTCGAGAGAAAGCTTCAATTACAACACCTGGATAACCTTCCCCCTCCCTTCGACTTGGGAAAAGCAAAACATCATAATCATCAATTACCTCAACAACGCGCTCAGCTGCTATCTCTCCTTTATAAGAAATACTATTGTTCTTTAAACGCGCAACAAGGTCATCATCCTCCGCCCTTCCATACAAGTCGAATGAATAATCAGAACCCAGTTCATCAGCGACACTCTTGATATCTAGCACACCTTTCTCTCGATTAACGTGCCCAAGAAAAACGAAACGCTTTTGGAATTCTCGAGTAGCTAATGGCTTAGTATTTGTTTTTCTCATGTTAGGTAGCCAATAAGAGCACGAATTAATCGGTTTAAAAAACTCAACCAGATATTGTGTTTCCCAAAACAGTATAGATGCGTGCCGTAAAGTCCAGTCAGCAACCTTCTTTGTTAACCAAGAATAACGTTGATACACGAGATCATAGTTGCCTGCAAACTTAGCTAAACCAACCTTTTTCTTCAGCAATCTTCCAATAAAAACAACAAACGGTGCTATGAAAAGGTAATCAAATGCTGTGCCATGCAGCATTACCTTATCGGCCTTTGGAATTTTTCTAGTGCAAGCAAACAGGATGGATATATAACCTAGCCAGCGAAAATAATAATTACGTTTATTTGAGTCAATAACATCAATGGTTAGACCGCGGGACTGCAATGAAGCCAACGTATTTTCCATTAAAACAACGACACCACCTGTTTGGCCATTCTTGTGAAGCCGCGGCCCAATTATCAACAAACTCATTTACTAGACTCACTGAAAAACAAATCTGAAATTTCCGTATCCAAAACACCTAAAGAGTTATGAATTTTTTGACGGTCTAGTTGTAAGGAATTTTTTATAGCTAGAGCCAAACCGTCTACATCCCCTACTTCCGCCAGATACCCATTTTTCCCATCTGTTACCAATTGCTCTATTACATCGCAGTTTTTAGTGGT
>NZ_LWFI01001505.1:0-717 GCF_001635735.1 Oleiphilus sp. HI0067 | reverse complement strand
CGAAGAAAAGTTTGGCTTTATCTTCATCGTCTGTGCAACCGGTAAAAGCGCCGCTGAAATGAACGAACTTCTTCAGCAACGTCTACCGAACGACCGTGAGACTGAGCTTCAGAATGCAGCGGGTCAGCAAGCACTAATCACCGCAATTCGTATTGATAAGTTGCTTCCAAGCGCATAGTTCGAAAGTTAGACAGATATGTTCTCGCCTGCGCGGGAACGACGAAGGAATTAAGCACTGTCCTGAGATAGTTTCGGTGCTGCGATAGAAAGCATTAAACAAGTTGAAAGAAGCACTGTCACCCAAGGTTACGGTGCTGAAATAGGAGCGCCATAGGCAAGGCAAAACTGCGCGCAGAAAGGGAGCGTACACGCAAGTACGTGACAGAGCGAGTACAGTTTTAACAAAGCATATGGTGCCTTCTATAAAGCAAACGAGAATTTACGAAAGTAGGAAAACTTACCATGGCAAGTCCTATTACAACGCATGTACTAGATACTAACCTAGGCGGCCCAGCAGCAGACATCGCAGTTGAGCTTTTCAAGCAAGTAGACGGCGAGTGGACAAAGATCGCCTCTGGAGTGACTAACAGCGATGGCCGCATCACTGATTGGCTCGAAGGCCAAGACCGTGAAAAAGGCATCTACCGCATCGTTTTCGATACGGATAGCTACTTCGAGAAGCAAGGCAAAACCTGTTTCTACCCAAGCGTAAACTTT
>NZ_LWFI01001504.1:0-1139 GCF_001635735.1 Oleiphilus sp. HI0067 | reverse complement strand
TAAAGCTGACAATCACAGACAGGCTCCATCAACGCCATAGCATTCTCCTCCTCAACCATTACTATATCACTATCGATGAGCTGCAAATCGGTCTCGTCCTGCTGGCTTAATTTAATGGTCGCAGATACCTCAAGTTCCGCAACCACTTGCTCAGGTAAGATAATTTTCAGATCCGCCACCTGCTCTGCATGGGCCTGCTCTATAGTCAAAACGCCGTCAACCCACTTACCATCAGAGGCTATCGCCTCCTCTGGCAAACCTTCGATTTGCAAAGTCTGGCCCGGATTAAGAGCGGCATCTTCAGTTGCATAATTCAAACCTAGCGCATCTAAACTTAGTTCTACCATATTGATTGCGGTGTTATCTGCACTGTATTCGGCCAGATTCTCAGACACATGTTGCAATGCTTGGGCAGGCTCCACCGGCTGGAAACCCTTTTCGACCAACATCACATTAACCTCATTAAGCGATAGGAGGGCCAAATCAGCATCATTCAAGGCAAACGCCTGTCGAGTCTCTGCCTCGATAACGATCCCATCATCTGGCAGCTGGTTGCTATCAATAGACTGCAAGAACACCGCCATATTAGTCAAGTAATCACTGCTTGCGACAGCACCGTTAACCGGTTGGAAATCAGTCAGAAAAATTGCTCTGCCTTGAACATTTGCCGCTATTAACTCACCAATCACTACCGCGCCAACGCTAAACCGAATGGTATCGCGCTGATCAAAGCTAATAATACCCTCTGCGTCGGTGACACCTCTTGCACCCGAGCTAGTCTCATACTCAAGACCAACGAGGATGTCGTCAATCACTTGCGAAACTTGAGTTGTCGCTGTATCTCCAGAGGCGATATTAGTCGCGTTAACGCTAGCGCTTACCGTAACATTGACATTGGCAGCATGCTCTATAGTCATGGAGCGGCTAACACCTGCACTGACTGCGATGTCAAAATCACTGCCATCACTCACCGCCAAAGTAGTGTTGCCTTCTAACAACTCGACACCACTGGGAAAGCCTGAGAAGGTCACTGGTGATAAGCTCTCACTGCCATCATCGGTAGCCAAATCCGCCATTAGTGACAAACTCCTTGTCATCGTTACAGTGTCAGAGGTATCTTGAACAAGTGTCTCTATGTT
>NZ_LWFI01001503.1:0-839 GCF_001635735.1 Oleiphilus sp. HI0067 | reverse complement strand
CATGCCTGCTTCCTCAATTGCCTGAGCAGTACCACGCGTTGCAACTAAGCTAAAGCCACCCTCAACAAGAAGTTTCGCAAGTTCAACAACACCTTCTTTGTCTACGTCACGAACACTCAAGAATGCCTTACCTGATGCAGGAAGTGTTTCACCTGTCGCGATAAAACCTTTAGCAAACGCCTCATCGAAGGTTTCACCAACACCCATAACTTCGCCCGTAGACTTCATCTCAGGACCAAGGATCGGGTCAACTGCTGGGAACTTCTTAAATGGGAACACTGACTCTTTCACACTGAAGTGCTCTGGGATGATCTCAGTTGTAAAATCTAGCTCTTCTAGAGTTTTGCCCGCCATTACACGTGCTGCAACTTTCGCTAATGAGGTACCAATCGCTTTTGACACGAATGGTACGGTACGTGACGCACGTGGGTTCACTTCGATCACGTAAATTTCACCATCCTGATAAGCGAGCTGAGTATTCATCAAACCGACAACGCCAAGCTCTAAAGCCATCGACTTAACCGCTTCACGCATTTCGTCTTGAACATCTGCAGACAATGTATATGGAGGTAGTGAACAAGCCGAGTCACCAGAGTGAACACCCGCCTGCTCGATGTGCTGCATAATTGCGCCAATCACGACTTGCTTACCATCTGAGATCGCATCGATATCCACTTCGATTGCAGAATTCAAGAAGTGGTCAAGCAAAACAGGGCTATCGTTAGATACTTGAACAGCATCTTTCATGTAACGCACAAGCTCGTCTTCTTTGTAGACGATTTCCATCGCTCGGCCACCAAGTACATAAGATGGACGAACAACCAATGGATAGCCAATTT
>NZ_LWFI01001502.1:0-736 GCF_001635735.1 Oleiphilus sp. HI0067 | reverse complement strand
ATGCTTATGACCAAGGCCAGATCTAGGTAATATCGTTGCCGCCAGCTGAGGGTCTTCGATATAAATCGCCAATCCAGTAGGTATCAGGGTAGTTTGGCCAGGTTCTAAGTTAATCGATTCGTCTAGGCAAGCTCTCAAATCAACACCCGCAGAACCCTGAGTTGCGTAACTAGGTAAGGGAATAGTATTCCCAATTTTGTCATCCAAGATTTTTATTTGTAATGGCGTTTTCATTTACTTTTTCTTTTTTGATTTAATTTTTCAGATAGTCGAGTCACTAATTCTTGAGCCAAGGAAGCTTTAGATGTCAAAGGCAATAATTCTTCACCATCTACAGTAACCAAAGTTACCTCATTGTTGTCACTATTAAATCCAATTTCTTGATTCGAAACATCATTCGCAATAACGACATCTAAGCTCTTCCGCTTAAGCTTAGATTTAGCGTACTGAATAACATCGTTTGTTTCAGCAGCAAAACCAACAATTAGAGACTGACTACTTTCTCGCATAGCAGAGACGTTAGCAATTATGTCAGGATTCTGAGTAAGCTCTATTTGAATATTATCGCCGAAACCAGTCTTCTTCATCTTCTGTTCAGAAACATCAATTGGCCTGTAATCGGCAACCGCAGCAGAACCAATAAATACATCTAATCCAGTTCGTGCTTGTCGCATTGCTTGCTCATACATCTGTTCCGCAGACGTCACATCAATACGTTCAATACCACTGCTACATG